>CALZIC010000335.1 GCA_945787285.1 uncultured Desulfuromonadales bacterium | reverse complement strand
GATCTCTTCATCTTCGGCAACAAGGATACGTGCGGTCATTGTCTGCTCTCTGTTGAGCCCGGATCTGTGTGGAGCCGGGAATGAAGTGTGAGGGGTGAGGGGAAAAAGCGAGGAGCTTTGTTCTGTAGGTGACTAGGGCCTAGCTTTTCACCAATTACCCATCACCAATCACTAATCACTGAATTTCACCAGTCAGCGGTACGCTCAGGGTGAAGACCGCGCCCCCATGGGGGCCGTTGTGCGCGCTCAGTTCGCCGTCCATCCGTTCCACCAGCGAGTAGGAGACGGACAGGCCGAGGCCGGTCCCTTCGCCCACCTCCTTGGTGGTGAAGAAGGGGTCGAAAATCTTATCCAGATGCTCGGGAGCGATGCCGGGCCCGGTATCGGCCACCTCGATCCTTAGCCTGCGGTCGACAAGCCGGCTGCTGACCCGCAGAATTCCACCTGCCTGCCCCATGGCCTGCACGGCGTTGCCGGCCAGGTTCATGACCACCTGCCGCAGGGCCTCCATGCCGACCAGCATCGGTTTTCCCACCTCGAGCTGCAGGTCGACTTCAACGGTGCTGCGTCCCATGCAGGTCAGCTCCAGGCACTCCCTGATCATCCCGTCGACATCGCCCTGCTGCACCACCAGCGGTTCCTTGCGACCGATATTCAAAAGTTGCTGCACCGTTCCCTTGATGCGATCGACCCCCTGGCCGAGTAGAGGCAGATAGCGGGCCCATAGCTCGGGCTTGTCCATGTTCCGTTTCAGGGTTTGGATGCAGTTCTGCATTCCCCCCAAGGGGTTGTTGATCTCGTGGGAGATGCCCGCCACCAGGCGGCCCAGGGCGGCCAGTTTTTCGCTCTGAAAGACCTGTTCTCGGGTGGCGTCGAGTTCCATCTGGGACTGGTCGAGGCGCTGGCAGAGCTTGTGGAAATGGCCGGCCAGGGTGCCGATTTCATCGCTCGGTTCCTCCGCCAGAGAACTCTTTGAATCACGACGCTGCGGGTACTGGTCCATCTTCCTGGCGAGGACTTTCAGGCGTTTTACCACCAGGGTGTCGAAGAGGAGAAAGATGGTCAGGGAGACAATGGCAATGGTGGCCAGGCCGATATTCAGCAGCAGCCGGTTATTGGTCTTGATTTCGGCAAAAGCCCAGTCCATCGGGATCGAGACGCTCATGCCGCCGCGGACATCCCCGATTTCATAGCCCGGGTCCCGATGGCAGTTGAGGCAGTGACTGTCGACTTTGAGGGGGGCCATGTAGCGAAGCCGGTGCGCTCCGGAGACCTTTTCGATCACCACCGTTTCAGCCGCCCCCCTGGTGAAACTCTCCAGGCTGCGGCGTTCGAAATCATCGGGGGTATTGTCGGGGTTAAGGGGCTGCAGGCTGGTGACATTGAACTGCCCCATCCCCTCTCTTGCGGCATAGGCCGAGAGCTCGCGGGTCACCATGGCCGGGTTGCGTTTGACCAGCCAGTTCCCCTGTTCATCCTGGATCTGCCCCTGTTCGAGAAAAGGGTTTTCCACGACCCCGGGCGCCTTTACCAGAAAGAGGCCATTGTGATCCGCCACCCACTGCCGGGTGATGCGGATTTGGTGGAAGAGCATTTTGGCTTGCCGGGTGGCCTGCTGCACCACCAGCTCTTCCTGAAAGCCGGAGGTGCGATAGAAGGTGACGCCGAAGGAGCAGCAGATCACCAGCGCGATAAAGATGATGAATTTGGTTTTCAGCTGCATGGCGAGGATGACTGTGTGGATTTGAACATGGTCATGGCAGGTGGATTCCTTTCCTGAAGTTCGCGCAGACTGCTGTTGCTACCAAATGGTAACACAAGGCCGACCGAAGGGCTACCATCCGGTAACGACTGGGGCTTTTGAACCCTTTAAGTGTCTGAAAAGACAACTGTTAGTTTTGTGGCATAGCCATTGCTAATATATAGTCAGTAGCACCGAATGCAGAAAGATTGCTCGGCAGGCCTGAAACTTTAGAAAATTCCGCTACACTCATAAGAGTGTTCCAATCTTGTTGTCCTGCTACGGCAGGGGCACAAAAAGTTTAACCGCTACGCAAATGACTGAAAGGGGGAAATGGATAAAGATATGACCGGAGAGAAGAGGAAAGAGGACAACCGAAGAATAACAAATTACCCAAAAGGCTGCGTATGGAAACAAAAAACCTCATGACCTATGTGTCAATCTGCTGTGTGGTGGCAGTGATTGGATTGTTTGCCTACGTGGTGAACGAATCTAAGATGCTGTCGTACCTTTCGAGCGATCCGAAGGTCTGCATCAACTGCCACACCATGAACACCCACTATGCGACCTGGCAACACAGCTCGCACCGGGAGAAAGCCACCTGTGTGGACTGTCACCTGCCGAGAGACTCGTTTGTCAACAAGATGATCGCCAAGTCCAAAGACGGCTTCAATCACTCGATGGCCATGACTTTCCGCACCTACGGATACAACCTCAGGATTACTGAAGATGCGGCCAAAAGGATCCAGGCCAACTGCATTTCCTGCCACCGGGAAGCCGTCTCGCAGATGCTGGAGAACAGCAAACTCTACCAAAGCGCGAATACCGGGATGGAGATCGATCGGCTCTGCTGGGACTGTCACCGTGGGCTTCCCCACGGCATCACCAGAAACCTGACAGCGACTCAGTACAATCTGGGCGTAAAAGAAAACTAGTAACAAACTCAACCAGGAGAGAATAAATTATGAACAGATCAACAGTGCTGACAATTGCTTCAGTGATCGTCATGGTCCCCTTGATCCTGCTGGCCGTTTCCATCAAGGAGAACAAGGCCGAGCAGCAGGCCATCAACGCGGTACCGCAAATCAATAAACTTGAGCCGAGAAGTGCGGAGTGGGGCAAGTACTATCCGCGCCAGTTCGATTCCTATATGCAGACCAAAAAGAGTGATGAAATCAAGGATGTATTGAAGGGAGATCCCGCCCTGGTAGTGATGTGGGCCGGGTACGGCTTTTCCAAAGATTACAACGCTCCGCGCGGTCATTTCTACATACTCGAGGACAACCTGAATACCCTGAGAACCGGTGCCCCGCTGAATCCGCAGACCGGTCCGATGCCGACCGCCTGCTGGACCTGCAAGTCTCCCGATGTTCCCCGCCTGATCGACAAGAAGGGCGAGCTCGATTTCTATACCGGCAAGTGGGCCCGCCACGGCGGTGAGATTGTCAACCCGGTCGGCTGTGCCGACTGCCACGACAACGAAACCATGAAGCTGACCGTCACCCGTGATTACCTCAAAAGAGCCCTCGATGCCGAAGGGAGCGAGCCCTTTGCCGAGGCGACCCATCAGGACATGAGGACCCTGGTCTGCGTTCAGTGCCACGCCGAGTACTACTTCAAGAAGACCGAGTGGACCGACGACAAGG
>CALZIC010000334.1 GCA_945787285.1 uncultured Desulfuromonadales bacterium | reverse complement strand
AGCATGACATGAAAGAGAGCGCCAGGAAAATGAATTCGTGATTTACGAGCCATGGGAAAAGACTACCAGATTATTTCCATTATTGAAGGCCTGACCCCGCGATTCGTGACCCCGCGATTCGCAATGTTCCGTGCGAGCTCAGCCGCCGGCAGACCGAGGTTTTCAAGGTCCGCCGGGATGTAATTGCTGGCGTGATCGCAGAAGAGACCAAAGCGGCCGGCCCCCTGCGGGCGGAGGGTTCGGGACGCGCTCACGGCATCGTCATCCGACCGTTTCGGTAACGTTCACGGTAACCTCCATGCCGAGGAAGGCCTGCGCGGAACCTGAGTAGGTCCCCCACAAGGGGAGCACATGTTCTGGAGCCCAGGCGACGCCGACCCGGATGAGATTGCGGTTGCCAATGATGCTGTTGGTGGGGTCGAAGTCGACCCAGCCGGCGCCGGGCAGATAGGCTTGCATCCAGGCATGGGTGGCTCCGCCCCCGGCGAGGCCTGAACTATCGGGAACGAAGATATAACCACTGACAAACCGTGCCGCGATGCCGAGCGTTCTGGCGGCTTCCATCATCAGCACCGCATAATCGCGGCAGCTGCCGCGCTTAATCAGCAACGTCTCTTCGGGAGTCTGCACACCTTTCTCAAAGCGGCGGTTGTAGAAAATTTGCTCGCGAATGCCGTGGGTCATGGAACGCAGCAGCTTCATGGTGTCGGTGGTATCCGATGGATCAAGAAACTGCAACGCCCATGTGGCAACTTCCTCGCCCGGGTAGTGACGATCCAGGGCGCGCATGAGATTCGGGAAGTCCTCATCGGAATAGCGGAAGGGATAGGTGCGGGCATACTCCTCAAGCGGATATTCCGGCAAGGTGGTCTCGAAATGCTCCAGTGTCACGGTGCTGTCGAAGCGGAGTTCGGACGCGGTGCCCTCAAACGTGGCGATGGTGACGGAATTGTCGAAGGGATCGTGCAGCCAGCGCAGCTGGGCGGGTCGCGGCGTAATCTCGAGGTTGATGCCGATCAATCGCAGATCGTGACTCTCGCGCGGCCGGAACATCATCCGGTGTTCTCCGAAGATGACGGGCTCGCGGTAACGGTAGACGGTAGAGTGCCGCACAGTGAGAATGGACATCAGCAGGCTGCTCCTGGATTCTCCCCCTCGGTAATTTCATCGGTCCAGACCCGGAAGCTCTCCAGCGTATTGGGGCCGAATGTCGTCGTGATGGCGACATCGCAGGCATCGCGGCCTCGCGCCATCAGGACGCGACCCAGCCGGGGCATATTGTTGCGCGGGTCGAAGATGTGCCAGCGACCGCCGATCCAGGCCTCGAACCAGGCTGCGAAGTCGCCCACTGCGTAAGGAGGGGGCATGCCGATATCGCCAAGGTAGCCGGTGCAGTAGCGCGCCGGGATATTCAGGCAACGGCAGAAGGTAATGGCGAGATGCACGTAGTCGCGGCAGACCCCGGTCCGTGTGTTGAAGACCTCAATCGCGCTGCGGGTTGCACTGGCATTCTGGTAGTCGAAGGCAATGTGATTATGAACGTAATCGCAGATCGCTTGCACGCGAGGGTAGCCGGGAGTCGTGCTGCCGAAGAGTTGCCAGGCCGCCTGAGACAACAGGTCGGTCTCGCAATAGCGACTGCCGAGCAGAAAGACCAGGGTCTCTTCTGGCAGAGACTGCACGGTGTCCTGCCAAGCGGCGGGCATAATCTCATCTGGCTGGTTGCTGTCCCTGATGACTGCATCGGTCGTCAGGCGGAGACGGCCCGCAGGCGCCAGGCAGCGGTTGCACCAGTTGCCGAAGGCGTCATGGTAGCCGGCCACCGGAATGACCGGCTCGGTGGTGAGACGATCGGGGACGACCAGGTCGGCGGTCCGCGAGTGGTGGACATTCACGACCAGGATGATCGGCGTCGGCTGTGGAAAGTTGTAAATCAGTTCGTACCCGATCCGGAGCTGCACGGATTCACCCATCAGTAACCCTTGTAACGCACCTTGGATTAAGCCCTCGCTCGACATGAACTGTGCTAATCATAACAGGTTTTGCCGGGGTTTTGAGGTGCATTCTCGGCTTTTTCTACAGGCTCAACGAAGAAAGCTTAAGTGACATAAAGTAAGTGAAGCATGTGGATTACAGTATAATCGATTTGTAAGTTGCGTCACGGAAAACGTCCCATGCCAACCATGACAATCCCGCTTATCGTATCCCCTGCATTCTGAGGAAAATTCTGGAATCCGCAGATAAATTTTCATGACCACTCCAACCGTAATGGAGTCAATAGCCACAAGAACCAAGGAGGCAGTCATGGGAATGAAAATTGGGTACGCAAGGGTGAGTTCCGCAGGTCAAAAGCTCGATCTCCAACTTGATCGCCTAGCAGCCCGCGACCGAATCTTCCGAGAGAAAGCTTCTGGCCGCTCTGCCAAAGGACGCCTTGAACTTCAAAACGCCTTGGATTTCGTTCGAGATGAGGACGTTTTCGTGGTGACCACGTTGGACCGCCTTGCGAGATCCGTGGTGGACCTGGCTGGCATCGTCCAAACCCTCGAGCGCAAAAAGGTGAATCTTGTCGTTTTGGACCAGGGGATCGAGACAACCACGATGTATGGTCTTTAGTCGTGCCGGTTGAGCAGATACCAACGATCATGGATCTACGATATTCAGAACCTGAATTTTAAACCAACGGCAAGAGCGTTGGATGTGCCGCTTTCGGCAACGATGCCGAAAGCATTGGAACGATGATGGATACGGGTAATAATGGCCATATTGGGATGCGATGGTAATACAAACTCCAGCTCCACCATCATGTAGGCCTGCAGATGTGCAGACTCGCCGCTTCTTTGCACTTCAATTTCAGGGACATTCGTCGCGTAAGACGGACCGGCTCCGACGGCCAGACTGGTATCCAGATACTTGTCCCAGTAAAACGCCTCCCAGCGGGCAGCCAGCAGGGCGTTGAATTCCCAGTGGTTCTGCAGATCAAAATGCTTGACGACCTGTCCCTCGACTTCAAAACTGGCCAGGTCGCGGTAAGTAGCGATGCGCCGCGCCAACGCCAGAGTCAGCAAGTAGGATTCCTCAAAATCAAGACTACGAAAACTACCGAAAAAATTATCGATGCTGTTGTCGGTCATCCGGCCACCATAAAGACTTAAGGCATACAACGGTTTATCCTCAAGGAGCTGGATTTCTGCCAAGCAGGGATTGGGGCACAACAACAGGGAACAGACAGTCAGGATGGGGGAACTTTGGAAAATAATTTTCACGAGGCAAGACATCAGACCTCCCCTGGCCAGTGTTCTGCGTTAATGATAACAAGCATGCGAAAGACGACAAGAACGACAAACGATAAAACAGATCAATTTTATACTGGAGACAGGTCGTCCGGAAAGTGCTGATGCTCGT
>CALZIC010000333.1 GCA_945787285.1 uncultured Desulfuromonadales bacterium | reverse complement strand
CACCGGCGAGGGGTTTCGGATATTCACTTCGAACCCGAAGGCGGATTTCTCCCCCTGCTGGTACGTTATCGCAAGGACGGCGAATGCTTTACGGTGCACAAGATCGCGGCCCAGTACAAGGCGGCCATGATTTCCCGTATAAAAATCATTTCCAAGCTCGATATCGCCGAACGCCGCCGGCCCCAGTCGGGAAAAATTCAGATCAAACATGGGCGCGAGCGCATCGAGTTTCGCGTTGAAATCACCCCGACCATCGGCGGTCAGGAAGATGCCGTACTGCGCGTGTTGTCCTCCACTCGAATCTTCCCCCTCGACAAGCTCGGTTTCTCCCCGAAAAATCTCTCCCGTTTCAAGGCCCTGGTGAAAAAGCCCTATGGCATCATTCTCTGCGTGGGGCCGACCGGGTCGGGAAAAACCACCAGCCTGCACTCGGCCATTGCCGAAATCAATACGGGCAACCGTAAAATCTGGACCGCGGAAGATCCGGTCGAAATCACCCAGCGCGGGTTGCGCCAGGTGCAGGTCAATGCCAAGATCGGTTTTACCTTTGAAGAGGCGCTGCGCTCTTTTCTGCGCGCCGACCCCGATGTCATCATGATCGGCGAAATGCGCGACCCGGTCACCGCCAAGGCCGCCATCGGCGCCTCGCTGACCGGCCACCTGGTCTTCAGCACACTGCATACCAACAACGCGCCGGAAACGATTGTACGGCTGATCGAAATGGGGGAAGACCCGATCAACTTTGCCGACGCCATGCTCGGCATCATGGCCCAGCGCCTGGTGCGGCGCCTCTGCGAAGCCTGCAAGCAGCCGTACCACCCGGCTCGCGAGGAGTATGCCGAACTGGTTCAATCGTACGGGGCTGAGGCCTTTGCGGCCGGCGGTCTGCCCGGCTTTTCCCCCGACCTGACCCTGATGAAGGCGGTGGGGTGCCCGGAGTGCGAGGGACTGGGTTTCAGCGGCCGTATCGCGATTCAGGAGTTACTGGTCAACACGCCGGATATCCGCCGGGCCATCAAGGAGAGGGTGGGCATCGACGCCCTGACCCGGGTCGCCTGCGATCAGGGGATGGTGACCCTGCGCCAGGACGGCATCGAAAAGGTTTTTCTCGGCATCACCGATTTCAACCAGGTGAACCGGGTCTGTGTCTGATCACCGGTAATGTAAGGGGACCTTCTTTCGAAGCGGGGGGGGCGGTTGGACTCTGCGGGGAGCGTACTCTAAAAGATCGCCGCGAGCCGGTCGAACGATTTTCGCAGCCGGATCGCAAGGGGCCGGCACATCCCCTTGAGCACGATGATGCCGAGCCTCGGGTTTTCCTGCAGCAGTTTCTGGTAATTTTCGCGGCTTAAAAGAAAAAGGCGTGCCTCTTCGAGGCAGACAGCGCTCTGGGGGCGGGGGGAGGCGTCGAGCAGGCTCGACTGGCCGATGATCGCACCCGCGCCGTAGACCCCGGCCACGATCTGTTTTTCGGCAAACTCGGTCTGTTGTTTCTTCTCGAAGCTCCCCGAGACGATAAACGCCGCAAAGTCCTCGGTGTCGCCCTCCATCCACAGCGTTTCACCGCGGTCGGCCCCGGCCGCTTCAAGGTATGGAGCGAACTGGCGCGTGTCATCTTGGTTGAGAAACCGGAACCGGCCCAACCCCTGCTCCAGGGCTGCGGCGTTTTCTTCGCTAAGCTTCTTCATCGGTTTCAGCTTTCCTCTTTCAGCTGCTGAAGTTTCTCCTCCATTTTCGCCAGCAGACCGCTGAAGCCGCCCTTCTTGATGAGCTGGCCGTAGGTACTGCGGTAGTTGTTGACAAAGCTGACCTTCTCGATCACCACGTCGTAAACCTTCCACTCCTCCCCCTGCTGAGCCATCCTGTACGAAACCGGAATTTCGGCACTCTTGGTGATGATGAGGGTGTCGATGGAGGCCTTGTTCTTCTTGATACGCTCCTTGACGAATTCGACCTTTTCATCGGTGTAGGCCTCTATGTGCCCGATGTAGTTTCTTTTGAGCAGTTCAGAGAAGAGGGCGGTGAACTTTTCCCTTTCCTGGGGGGAGGCCTTTTTCCAGTTGACGGCGAGCACCCTCTGCGACATGGCCCGGAAGTCGAACCGCTCGGCAAGCTCCTGGGAGAGCATTTCTCTCCGCACCTCGGTGTCGAGGTCGGCGGTTTTAAGGATCTGTACCACCTTGTCGATGGTGCCCTGGGCCTGAGCCATCGGTCCGGAAGAGGCCAGCGAAACGCCGGCGCAGGCAAGGAAGAAAAGGCTCAGGATAATGATGCGAAGCTTGGTCATAACGGTCGTCTCCTTGCGTTGATTACTTCTCGATTTTGGCCGCCCGGTGTTGGGCATAGGCATCTCGTACGAACAGGTAGGGGTCGATTTCGTGCTTGACGATTCCTTCGTAGGTGTCCTTGTCAAGCGACAGCTCGTTTTCCCTGTCCACCGCTTTCACGGCCAGGCTCTCCATCGGTCGGAGAAAGTAGGGGATGGGGTCGAGGTAGTAGTCCCCGATCCGCCCGACTCCGTCGCGCAGGTTGGTCGGCCCGAAAACCGGCAGCACCAGGTAGGGGCCGGCGCCGATGGCGTATCGGCCGAAGGTCTGGCCGAGGTCCTCGTCTTTTTTCTCCAGCCCCCATGAGGCGGCGGGGTCGAACAGGCCGGCGATGCCGACCGTGCTGTTGATGAGCAGACGCCCGAGTTCGGTGCCGGCATCCTTGAATTTGAGCTGCAGCAGGCAGTTGGCAAAGCGGGCCGGGGTGGCGATATTGGAGAACAGGTTGGAAACCGAAATCCGCGCGGGTTCGGGGACGATCCTGAAGCCTTTGGCCACCGGCTTGAAGAGGTAGAAGTAGAGCTTGTCGTTGAACCAGAACATGCCGCGGTTAAAGGGCTCGATCGGATCGAACACCTCGAGGGCCTGTTCGTCTTCGGAAAAAAACTCGTCCTCGAAGGCGTCGAGGTCGCCGCCTGCCCCGCTGGTCTCCGCGATGGTTTCGGATGGCGCGCGGGTCCCGGGAAGTTCGTCGGCCAGGAGGGAAACCGGAGCCAGGGCCAACAGCAGCGGTACGATAAGCCACGACAGTTTTTTCATCTCCATCTCCCTTTATTGATGCATTCGCAAACAGCCTTGCGATGCCATCTTTATTGCTTTTCGAAAATGTACTTGCTGACCAGCTCCTCGAGGTTGATGGCCGATTCGGTTTCGCTGATCCGGTCCCCTTCGCCGAGGATCTCGTCGCTTCCGCCCGGCGAAATGCTGACATAGCGGTCACCGATGATGCCGGCGGTACGGATCGAGGCGATGCTGTCTTCCTGCAGGGTAACGTCCTTTTCCAGAGCCAGCTCGACTTCGGCCTCGTAGTCCTCAGAATTGAGCCCGATCTGGGTCACCTTGCCGACCCGGACCCCGGCGAT
>CALZIC010000332.1:902-7384 GCA_945787285.1 uncultured Desulfuromonadales bacterium | reverse complement strand
TCAGCGGCATCGGACAGGTGCGCTTCAGCCCCCGGACCAGCAGCCTGCTGCTGGTCCACGACGGGGGAGAGGCCACCCGCACCGCCCTGCTCAGGCGGCTTGCGGCGGCGCCCCTGCCGGGGCGCCGCCGCAGGCGTCCCAAAACCGAACTGGAGATTAAAAAGGGGGTCGTCATTCGTTCCGGCAGCCTGCTGCTGGCCCGCCCCCTGATCCCTGTCCCGGTGAGACCCTACCTCGCACTCTGGGGGGCCCTGCCGATTCTCAAAAAAGGTCTGGCCTCGCTCGCCGGCCGCCGGCTCGACGTCGAGGTTCTCGACGCCTCCGCGGTCGGCGCCGCCATGGCCACCCGCGACTTCGCCACCGCCTCGACCATCGGTTTTCTGCTTAAATTAGGTGAGTATCTCGAAGAATGGGCCCGGGGGCACAGCCGCAGGCTCATTTCCGAGATGTTTCACCTCGGCGAGGAATGGGCCTGGGTCGAGCGCGACGGCGAGGAGCAGCGGGTGCCGGCCGATCAGGTCGCCCCGGGAGAGGTCCTCATCGTTCGAATGGGGAGTCTGATCCCTGCAGACGGGGTCGTTCGTACGGGGGACGCCCTGGTGAACCAGAGCAGCCTGACCGGGGAGAGCCAGCCGGTTCTGAAGCGGGCCGGACTTTCGGTCTATGCCGGAACCGCCGTGGAGGAAGGGGCGCTGCGCATCGAGGCCACCCGGGTCGGAGGCCAGACCCGCGCGGCCCGGGTGGTGAAGGTCATCGAAGAGGCCGAGTCCCTTAAGGCGCAGACCCAGAGCCGCAGCGAGCAGCTTGCGGACAAGGTCGTTCCCTACTCCTTTTTGCTCAGCAGCTTCACCTTTGCCCTGACCGGCAATGCCCAGCGGGCCGCGGCGGTGCTGCTGGTCGACTATTCCTGCGCCATCAAACTTTCTACCCCCTTGGTCATCCTTTCGTCGCTGGCCCGGGCCGCCCGAAACCGGGTGCTGATCAAGGGGGGCAAACACCTGGAGACCCTCTCGCGGGCCGATGCCTTCATCCTCGATAAGACCGGCACCCTCACCCATGCGGTTCCCCAGGTGGTGGGGGTCACGGCATTCAATGGCTTTAACAACGATTACATCCTGCAGCAGACCGCCTGCGTCGAAGAGCATTTTCCCCACCCGGTGGCAAGCGCCGTGGTACGCCATGCCGGCGCCCGGGGGCTTATGCACCCCGAGGAGCATGCCGAGGTCGAGTACGTGATGGCCCACGGCATCGTTTCGAAGGTTCACGACAATCGGATTCTGGTCGGAAGTCGTCACTTCATCCAGGAGGACGAGGGGGTGGACGTCGCCGCCGCCGAACCGCACATCGAGAAATCGGCGGCCCGCGGGGAGTCGGTGGTCTATGTGGCCATGGGGAACGAACTGGCCGGGCTGGTCAGCATCCATGACCCTCTGCGCGAAGAGGCCGGTCCCTTCGTGGCCGCGCTCAAGCGTGCCGGGGTGAAAAAGGTGGTGATGCTCACCGGAGACAACGAGGCGACCGCCCGCACCGTGGCCGAGCAGGTCGGCGTCGACGAGTTCTGTGCCCAGGCGTTTCCCGAAACCAAGGTGGCCGCCATCCGCAAGTTGCAGAAGGAAGGGTACACGGTCGCCATGATCGGTGACGGCATCAACGACTCGCCGGCCCTGGCTCATGCCGATGTCGGGATTTCCATGAAGCACGGCGCCGAGATCGCTCAGGAGGCCTGCGATATCCTCCTGCTGGACGGGACCCTCACCGACCTGATCAAAGCCCGCGAGATCTCCGCTGACGCCCTGGATCTGATCCACCAAAACTTCCGCCAGATCATCCTCATCAATTCCCTGGCCATGGTCCTCGCCATCAGCGGAGCTGCTCCGCCGATGTTTTCGGCGCTGCTGCACAACCTGAGCACGGTCGCCACTGGCCTCAAGGCCCTCAGTCCCCTGCGCAACGCACAGTAACTTTCCATAAAATGCACAAAAAACAAATGCCGCGACCTTGTCGCGGCATTTGTTTTTTAACTTGTCCCTTTACCCGTACGTCTTCATGTTCTGGTTCTACTGGAGTCTCCGATCTGTTGGGCGAGTTCGACGATATCCTCATGGCTCCAGTCGTAGTCGTTCAGCATCTCGACCAGTTTTCTGGCCAGGAAGTTATAGTCTTTCTTCTTGATGGCGATTTCCAGTACTTTGAGATTGATAGCGTTTTTAACCATCAGGCGTCCTGTTTCGAATTTGGTTGAAGGGGTGTCTCCGGGGGCTTCTCACTGATCAGTTGTTGATTCATGCGGTTGCGGACGGCTACCTTGGGGCCCAGCAGGTCGCAGAAGCGATCACCGAAAAATGCGGCCAGCAAAATAAAGGCGGCTGCCAGGGCCCCGGCCCCGAGAACCAGGCTCAGGCAGAAGCACAGAAGGCAGTTGAGCACGAAGTTTGTCCCCCTTAAAAGTGGGGAGCGACTCGACAGATAGTGGATAAGCCGTTTCAAGGGGAATTGTCGTCCTGTTTTTCGCCACAGCCATCGCCTCGTTCCTGGCATGGTGGGAAACTTTTTGGTGAATAGGGCCAGGGCGTCGGCATGGCGGATTTTGGTCCTCATTTTGGGGCAGGCCCGGGTGAAGATAGAAAGTTTGTGGCCAAACCTTATGGCCTCGTTGCGGTAGTGGGGCCCTAGCCTGTCCATCCCACCGATCAGAACCATACTCATATCCTCCCCTTCGGGGCTTCGGGGGGATCGAATCTCCAATTATTAATGGGTTCGTTTCTCTTCGTCAAGCAGAAAGTGAAAACTGTTTTCAAATGGGTGGCGGCAGCCGGCCAGGCAAGTCAGGGCTGCGAGCCGTTGGCGGGACTTCTGGGGGGAGGGGGTTGCAGGTCAGGTTGGAAAAAGTCTGGTACAGGCGCGAACTGGGAATATTGACCGGGGACGGGGTGTTGTTCGCAGAAGCGGTACCTTTGTATCACCGCGCCTGACAGATGTTTTGGACATGAACTCGCGCGAGTATCTGCAGGGTTAATGCGGTTGGCGGGCGCGTTGGGTCGAGGAGCTTAAGTGGGCCATCTGTCGTTTGTTTTTAACGCGGCTAATTGCTGGCATGATGTTGTCGTTTTGGTAGACTGTAATCTCAAGGAAATGGTCCACTAATGAATACCTGCATAGTTCCATTGGTGTTTGATGGTGAAAACCGCAAGGAGCGTGGCTCTTCAGTCGGTTCGGAGCAGGCTTCAGGAAAATCTTTAAGCAGGCCAGAGAAGAAGGGGCTGTTGTTCCTTTCTGGACCCCTGATTGTGGCAATCCATCCGAGGTGGTGAAACCATGTATCGCGAATATTTCGGTCATGTATCGCGAATATTTCGGTCTGAAGGAGCTTCCCTTTTCCATTGCGCCGGACCCCCGGTATCTCTACATGAGCGAGCGCCATCGCGAAGCGCTGGCGCACCTGGTCTATGGTATGGAAAACGGCGGGGGATTCGTTCTGCTCACCGGAGAGGTGGGGGCGGGTAAGACCACGGTCTGCCGCTGCCTTCTCGAACAGGTTCCGGAAAATACCAATGTCGCCTTCATCTTCAACCCGAAGCTGACCGCAGATGAGCTGCTGGCCACCATTTGTGACGAACTGGCCATCGGTTATCCGACCGACAATACCAGTATCAAGGTCTTTGTCGACCGGATCAACGACTACCTCCTTGGCGCCCATGGCGAAGGGCGCAAAACCGTCCTGGTCATCGATGAGGCGCAAAACCTCGACGTGGAGGTCCTGGAGCAGATTCGCCTGTTGACCAACCTCGAAACCAATACCAGCAAACTCCTGCAGATCATCCTGATCGGCCAACCGGAACTTCGGGAGCAGCTGATGCGCCCGGAACTTCGCCAGTTGGCGCAGAGGATCACCGCCCGCTATCACCTGGGCCCCCTGTCGAAACGGGAAGTCGCATTGTATATCGCCCATCGGCTCGCGGTCGCCGGGCTGCGGCGAAAGCTGTTTCCGTCCTCTTTACTCAAGCGGATTTACCGGCTCAGCGGGGGCACACCGCGATTGATCAACATCCTTTGTGACAGGGCCTTGCTCGGCGCCTGCGTGAAGGGCCAGGCAAGGGTCCATAAAAAAATCCTTCACCAGGCGGCGCACGAAGTTCTCGGACCGGGCTCCGGTGGAACCGGCCGTCGTCTCCGCTGGCGGCCGGCGGTCATCGCCCTGCTCTGCGGCGGAGCGGTCCTGTCGGCTACCTACTACGGGCTCGAATTCTCCCCTGCCAAGCTATCGGCCAGACAGGCCCCGGTCTTCTCCGCATCCGTTTCAGCCGTCTCTGCGGGTGCTGGAGGCAAGCCCGGGACGGAGTCCCCTCTGTCCTCACCGGTGAATGCGCTTCTCTTGCCTCCCGGGGTGTCGAGCGACCGGAGCCGGACGATGGCCTATGCGGCCCTTCTGGATCAGTGGGGATTGACCTTCGCCGGAGGAGATGCTTGTCCCCAGGCCGAAGAAAGCGGGCTTCGCTGTCTGTTCCGTCGCGGCACTCTGCGCAACCTGCGCAGTATGAATCTGCCGGCGGTCCTTTCACTCGTCGATACTCATGGAAACCCGTATTACGGCGTCTTGCTGCACCTTGGTGAAAAATGGGCGACTCTGAAGATCGGAGGCGAGGTCGAGACGATTGCCGCAGAGGATCTGGACGATTTCTGGCAGGGGGACTACAGCCTCCTCTGGCGGCCGCCTGCGCACCAGCGAATGGTTGTTCGTCCGGGGGAGACGGGGGAGGGGGTGGACTGGCTCGAGAAGAAGTTGGCGGAAATTCAGGGACGGCAAACTCGCAAGAGCAAAGGCCTGGTCTTTGATGACCAGATGGTTCGCGAGGTGAAGATTTTTCAGCTCGCCCAAGGGCTTGAGGCGGACGGAATTGTCGGCGCGCAGACGATGCTTCGCCTCAGCCGGGGGGAGCGGGACGCGGGTCCGACCTTATCTTTCAGGCAGGAGGTGCGCTGAGAATGTCTTTTATTCTTGATTCCCTCAGAAAATCGGACCGCAACCGGGAGCAGTCCGAAATCCCTGGTCTGCATACGGTCCATGAGGTTCCTGTCCGCAAGTCAGCCCCCAAGATGCGGCTTCTTCTGCCTTATCTTCTGATTGGAGCCCTTTTGCTGAATGGCGGAGCCATGATCTGGTGGCTCGGGTCCGGGCACGAAGGCGATAAGACGGGGGAGGTGGCGACGATGGTGCCGTCGCTGCAGCCAGCCAATTTGTCCAGCTTTTCCCACACCCTCCCAATGCCTGTTGCAAAACCGAATTCAGAACCGGTGCCGGTGACCAGGGTGCCGGTGACCAGGGTGCCGGTGACCAGGGTGCCGGTGACCAGGGTGCCGGTGACCAAGGTGCCGGTGACCAAGGTGCCGGTGACCAAGGTGCCGGTGACCAAGGTGCCGGTGACCAAGGTGCCGGTGACCAAGGTGCCGGTGACCAAGGTGCCGGAAGTGAAAAAGGCTCTGGAGGTTGTCCCGGTAACGGGCGTTGCGAAGAAAACAAAAGCCAAGGCAGAGAATCGCCCAAGTGTCTCCAGGCGCACCGAGGATGCTCTTATCGGCCCGCGGGGGGCAGAAAAACAGGCCGCTTCCTCCAGGGGAAATGGGGCGGTCCTGCCCGAAGCTGTCGCTGTTGTTGCCGAGATCAAACCTGATGCCGAAGAAAAGGTGTCGGGACCGCCCGTCGCCGAGCCGGGCTCCACAGGGCGACGCATTTATGAGCTTTGGGAGCTGCCGGCTTCCGTGCGCCAGGTGTTGCCCAAAATGTCTTTCCCGGGGTTTGCGTATACCAGCAACCCGTCTTCGCGGATGGCCATCATAAACGGGCGGATTCTGAAAGAAGGGGACTCCTTCGGAACCGACTTGAGGCTCGAGGAGGTTGTCCCCAAAGGGGCCATTCTAAGTTTCAGGGGCTATTTCCTGCGCATTTCCAGCCAGCCGGGCGAGTAGTCGTCCCCTGTCAGACAGGGCCCTCGTCCGTGCCGGCGCTGACTTCCACCCGAAACGTGCATCCCCCTCCCGGGGTTTCTTCGAGCCATGCCTTGCCTCCAAAATGCCTGGCAATCTTGGCGACAATGGCCAGTCCCAAGCCGGTTCCCTGGCTTTTTCCCGCTTTTGACCCTCGATAGAAGGCTTCGAAAATGCGCAGCTGCTCCTCTGCGGCGACTCCCGGGCCGTGGTCTGTTACCGAAAATCTCACCCGATTGCCCAGACGCTCCACCGTGACTTCGATGGGGGACCCTGGGGTGTCAGCATACCTGAGGGCGTTGCCGATCAGGTTGGCAAAAATCTGATACAGGTGAGAATGGGGCATGTGAACGGCGGGCAGGCGGGCCTTGAGTTGAATGCGCTCCGCGCCATCGACGAACTCTTCTCTCAGCTCGTTCAGAGCGTCCCGATCGGCATCCCCGCTGGAGACGGGTTGGCCGGGGGATTGGATGTGCCCGACGTGCGCCATGGTCAGCAGG
>CALZIC010000332.1:0-862 GCA_945787285.1 uncultured Desulfuromonadales bacterium | reverse complement strand
GGGCCACCATCTTTTCGCCGTGAGTCGTGATCTCCGCCAGCATTTCGACGGCCTGGCCGTCGAGTCCGTGGCTGAAATCATCCTTGAGCAGTTCGGCGTAGCCCATGATCAAGGTCAGGGGATTGCGAAGGTCGTGGGAAACCGTATGGGAAAACGCTTCGAGTTCCCTGTTGATGGTTTCGAGTTCGGCGTTGGTCCTTTTGAGCTTTGCGGTGCGCTTCTCGACCAGCTCTTCGAGATGGTCGCGGTGCTGCTTCAGTTCTTCTTCTGCTTCCTTGCGACCGGTAATGTCCTGAATGGAACCGGACATACGCCTCGATTGCCCGGCTTGGTTGCGCAGCGACTCACCCCGGCCATGGACCCACAAGTACCTTCCCGACCTCGACCGGACTCTGTACTCCACGTCATACGGTTCCTTGCCCCCGTGTAAATGTTCCCGAAGAGCCTGCCTCACCCTCAGGCGGTCGTCCTCATGCACCATTTCGTCGAACAGGCTCTCGGAGGGGATGATTTCATCGGGCGAGAACCCGAGAATCTCGAAGACCCGGGGGGCCCACCACATGGCCGGGCTGGTGGTGTCCGGCCAATCCCATAGTCCGTCGCGGGCCCCTTGTACCGCCAGGTCGAAGCGCTCCTGGCTTTCTCGCAGGTCGCGAAGGAGCAGCAGGGTGCTGAGCCCTTCGCCGATGCGCATGGCGATCCCCTCGAAGAGCCGTTGTTCGCCGTCTGTCCATTCGCGCGCGTAAGAGCACTGGTGTATGCCCAGCATCCAGGGGGCGCCGATTCTGGGAGTGATGGCCATGGCCATCTGGGAGCGCACGCCGAACTGCTCCGTCAATTCAGGAAAGATGGGGGGATCGGT
>CALZIC010000331.1 GCA_945787285.1 uncultured Desulfuromonadales bacterium | reverse complement strand
CGAACACCGGAGGCAAGGAACATGGCGATCCTACAATGAACCGGTATCGCCCCAAGACGCCCGGGAAAAACCCTCAATCACCGATGGCGCTTCGCGCTCTTTTCATCAGATCCGGCAACGCCTCCAGAACCAGATCGATATATCTTCTGAACAGGCGCGCTATTGTCGGAGGTGCTAAGCAGGCGCGCCGTCCCACGCCTCGTGCCCAACCTAAAAATCATGAATGGCGAGACACCTTCTGGCGAATCGAGAGAGCCTACTAAACCAGGGACGATTCATTTTCACTCGGAGTTCGCTCGGTAATAATAGCGGTTCAGATCAAACAGGCCTGAATAAACAGGTTGCTCCTCTTTGAAACGCTGCTGGAACCAATCATACTTTTCCCAGAAATCCTCATCCGCCCGGTTAACGACATATTTTCTCATCTGGGCAACCTCTTCTTCACTACCGCTGAAAGTAGCAAGTAGCTTGAAAAAGTTCGGCAGATCATCGACATGCAGGTCAAGAAAGCTGTTCGGGTAGGAGCCGACAAACCCCTTGATAAAATTGGCCTGATCCTTTGCGTGGAAAAGCCGCTTGTCTTCGGCAAACAGGAAGGCGACGTTGTCGTGCCAGCGGTTGATGACGATGGAAAAGACGAAATCCTTGTTATCCTTCAAGCGTATGCGCACGTGTGCCAGGTTCAAGTGGTGGTCGGTAATCGCCTTGAAAAAGGCGGTCCCTGGTTCGGAAACAGCGCGGAACCCCTGCAGGTAGTCTTCGGTGGTCTGATACTGTTGCGGCAATTGCGGGTGAGTCTTTCCAGCAGCGACATAGTTGGCCCGGTCGAACTCGATGCCGGTTTCCTGCAGAAAATGCTGCGTGACCAGATATTCGATAAATTCCCGCTTCGGCTCCGTGGTGGTAAAATCTATACCGTTCGGCATGTCGGCCGCAAAATAAGGAACGTCCTTCTCTTTGACCCCTGTGTACCACCTGTCAAGCATCGGTTTGCGCTGCTCCTGCGGCATGAAATCAAGAAACAGGCTCTCCCCCTCCAGGCGCAATGAATCCATGAAAAGACGGGTGGCCAGTTGATGACCAGCAGTGCCATAGACATCGAAGCCTGCCACCAGGGCGTAATAGATGCGCTCGAACAGCGGATAATCGATGACCCACATCGTTTCCGGCAGGTCGCCGAGGACCCCTTTATGGACCGAGGCGCTGTCGAAGTGGCGATAAATCGTCAGAATCGGCGTATCCTGAGCCCGGTTTCCTTTCCAGATCGCATCGTAATTCATACCCAGGTAGTTATGGCTTGCGTAATAGGTCTGCCGGGCTTCGGAAAAGCGGATGGCGGCCTTGCGGTACTCGTCTTTAAACAGGTTGAAAGCGCCGAATTTACTGCCATACCGGTTTGGAGTCCGCAAATTGTGGCGTTGTTGTTTAAGAAATCCGGGGTATCTGACGCTCAGGTCCTGGTCGGGGTCGAGAAACATCACCCAGAACTGGTCATGGATGACGTTCAGAGCCACCTGCCCGCGGCAGACCGGCCCACGGATAAACGTCATGATGGTATAGTGGGCGTTGTCGAGCAGAAACTGGTAGCGCGAGCGGGGCGGGATCTGCTCAAAGGTGTAAAACGGGTTGGCGCTGACCAACGGGTCATAGTCCATAAGGTGAGGCGTCTGCAACCATTCCGGTTCGATAAACAGTTCGTTGAAACGCTGCAGTTGGGCATCGTCCAGGGGGAAGACCATGTGGGTTTTGTGGACGATGGTCGAATGGATTTTGCGAAAGCGGTAATAGAATTTATCTACCCCCGGTTCGTCGTAGGGACGCACCGTGGCGATCAGTTCGATCGCTTCACCGGGCGCGCTTTTCGAGCGAACCAGTTCAAAGAATTCGTTGCTGCCCGTATCGAAAGTCACATGGGCGAGAAAAAGGTGCTCGTAGAGGTAGCGGGCGGTCATGCCATGCTTGGCATCGGCCTGGTTCAGAAACGTTTCCCATCGGGCGATGGCCTGCGCGTCCTGGGCTCGGGGGGTGATGATCTTTGTCTGCTCGGCCGGACTCGGCCCCTTGGCTCCCTGCGATAACCAGAGGGCGATGGTTTCGAACTCCTCCTGCTTAAGGGGTGGAAAGCCGAACGGCATCCCGCCGTTCGGGTGTTTTTTAAGATAAGAGCCCAATTCCGATCCGGTTTCACTGCAAGTTAAATCCTCCGACTCTGAGAAGTAGTCGCCAGTACTTTTCGGATTCTTCATCTTGTGGGAGAGGAGTTGCAGCATGAGCGAATTGTTGAAACCGACGGTGGCATTGCTTTCCGAAACGCTGAAAAAGTCTTTCTGCCGCCATTCTTCGGTTGAGTCGGCGTCTATAAACAGGCGGGTCGGGTCCATGGTTTTCAAACGGGCCGCGTTGTAGATCTGCTTTTTGCTGGCACCGCGGTCGAGCCCCTCGTAGGAGCTGAGTTTCAACTGGCAGGGGGAATTGTAGCAGGAATGGCAGACGACGCAGCGCTTGTCGAGCAGCGGTTTGACATCGGCCAGGTAATCAACTTGGCGGTAGCTGATTTCAATCGGCACCGGATCGGGTGCTTTGACCACGCAACCGACGATAAAACAGCAGAAAATCATCGCCAGGAAAAATATGTTCTTCACATCCCCCCCTGCAGCCAGACTGAGTTGACAAATATGTCTGCGGCGTTTGCGACCGCCCCTTCAAGTTGACGTTCATGCGAAAAACAGCCTTCCAAGCTCCCCCCTCACTGTCCTCCCCCTCCCCCAAGCGGATAAGGAGAATACCAACTGAAATTCGCTTTATTCACTGCACAGTGACAACAAATCGGTTGCCTTGCCACTCGTCGAGGCGCTGCCGCAACCGCCTAGTCCTCATGAGACCATCCCTAGAGGCACTAGCAAGGCCAGCCCAGTAATCATTTGGCGATTTCCATTTCCCGCTTCTTCTTATAGAGCATCCGCAGCATGTCGTATTCGAAAGGCGAACCACTCTGGTAGTAGCGGAACGATTCCCGGTGCCGTTTGTCGATGGCAGAGACGGCGTTGAATGCCATGGTGGTGCCATCGTCATCCACCCAGGCCGGCGGGCCGGCTAACTGGAAGGCCGCCGAATCGGCAATCAGGCCGGTGGTATCCCGCAGGTTGGATGGACCGAAGATCGGCAGCACGATATAGGGGCCCGAACCAACGCCGTAGTGCCCCAGGGTCTGCCCGAAATCTTCGCTCTGCCGCGGCATACCCCAGCCGGTGGCCGGATCCCAGAGCCCTGCCACACCGACGGTGGAGTTGACAACGAGGCGGCCCAGGGTGATGCCGGTCCGTTTGAATTTCAGCTGCAGCAGGTTGTTGGTGACGTTGTTGAACTCGTAGATGTTGTCGACAAAATTCGAGACCCGCTTCTCAACATAGTCGGGGGTGATGAATTCGTA
>CALZIC010000330.1 GCA_945787285.1 uncultured Desulfuromonadales bacterium | reverse complement strand
GTGGTTCGCCTGTTCGAGCTTCTGGCTGAGGCCATCGGCGAGAAGGGGCTCAAGCCGACGGCAACCGGCAACCTGCCCCGTGCTTTCTGCCGGGAGGCCCTTTTTCTCGCCGGTAAGGTTTTTCTTCAATACCGGCGTTCGGGCGGCATTCGTAATTCCCCCTTGCCCGATTTTTTCATCGGCGCCCATGCTGCGGTTTCCGGTTTCAAACTGCTGACCCGGGACAAGGGGCGATACCAGACTTATTTTCCCACTCTGGAGGTCCTCTGCCCTGAAAATACTTCCCTCTCGTAATTGCCGATCTCTGGAGCGCCTGGTCAAGGCGAAAAGGGCATTCGCTGGCAAGATAATGATTTACCTCTGTGATAGGACCTGAAAATGTCTGTTGGAAGGAATGATCCCTGCCCCTGCGGCAGCGGAAAAAAATACAAGAAATGCTGTCTCGGCCGCAATGAGCCCGGGCCGGCGGGAGGTGCCTCCGAAGTTGTGAAGGAGGTGCAGGAGCTGATCGCGGGCCAGTCTTTCCAGACCATGGAAGAGGCTCAGGCTGTTGTGGATCGTCACATGCAGCAGCGCAACCGCAGCCCCAAGGACGACTTTCACGGTCTATCCTCCGAACAGATGTGGTTCGCCTGTTCGAGCTTCTGGCTGAGGCCATCGGCGAGAAGGGGCTCAAGCCGACGGCAACCGGCAACCTGCCCCGTGCTTTCTGCCGGGAGGCCGCCCGGATCTTTTTGGGGGAGGAAGAGTATCAGGAGTGGAGCCGTTTCGGAGAGCTGCGCAGCGAACCGGATTTTCGTGAACTGCATGTCACCAGGCTGGTGGCCGAGATGGCCGGGCTGGTGCGCAAATACAAGGGCAAGTTCATCCTCGGCAGAGAGTGCCGGAGCCTGCTCGAAAAGAAGCAGATGGCGGCTCTTTACCCCCGGCTGCTGAAAAGTTTCATCACCGAATACAACTGGGGGTACGGCGACGGGTTCCAGGAGATCAGATTCTTCCAGAACTCCTTTCTGTTCACCCTCCATCTGCTGACCCGGTATGGAGATACTCCGCGCACCAACACCTTTTATGAGGATGCTTTTCTGCAGGCCTTCCCGCAGGTGCTCGACCAGCTCGAGCCGGAATCCTATTGTTCGGTTGAAGAGAATGTCAGGAGAATCTATTCCAGGCGGTGTCTGAGAAATTTTGCAGGTTTTCTGGGCCTCGCTGAAATCATCGAGGAGCCGGATGAACGTTTTGGCGAAAAATTCGAATTGGCCAGACGCCCTTTGTTGCAGGATGCGGTGCGACTGCACGTGAGATGAATTGACTTGCTGCGCCTCTTGGGCGATCTGCCACGGGGTGAGGGGGCTGGTTTTGGCTTGCCAAAGTTGGCCAACAAATACCGCTGGGTCTGTCACGCCTATTGCCCGACGGGCAATCATTACCACCTGTTGATCGATACCCCGGAGCCCATCGTTCGCGGGGGATGAGCCAACTCAATGGGATCTACCTCCAGAGCGACAACCGTTTTCACAAGCGGTCGGGGCATCTGTTTCAGGCAGGTTCAAGGCGATTCTGGCGGTGAAGGAAAGTTGTGACCCAGCGGCTCCCAAGTGCTCGCCGCTCGCCTCCCGGTGATGGTGGGGAGTTCTTTATGTCTGGGGTGGGCATCAAGAGCAGATTCTTTTAGGGGGAACCTTTGTGTGATCAAGGTCGCCCTGACCAGATGGTCAGGGCGACTTTTTGATATAGGCCATGTGGAGGCACCAGCGCGCCTTTGGGGCCTCTCGGTTTTAAAGGGGGCGTGTTTCTCAGGCGGTGTGGCGCTTTTGGCCGTTGTTCAAGAGTTCGAGAAACGCCTCAAGGCGCAACTTGAGCTGTTCGGTATCGGATTCGGAGTAGTCGGTTTCGATCTGCAGGAAGGGCAGGCCCGTTGCCTGCTGGATGTGCCTGCGCAGGCTGTACGACTCGATGTTGTAGGTATGGCAGGCCTGCCAGGTCAGGTCGATGACCCCGTCGGCCTGGAATTCGTCGGCCAGGCGGGCAACGAGCTCGAATCGGCCGCGGTTGGGCGACATGCAGGAGCAGGGGATGTTCAGGTAGCATTCGGCGATGGCCCGCAGAGGATCGTCTCCCGGCTTCACCGGTTCCACTTTCTTGTAGGCGCCGCAGCTCTCGAAGCAGACGACCTGGCCGCCGGCCTCTTCGATCAGGCGCACCACCTTGTCGGAGCCGAGCCCCACCGGAACACCGGTGAGCAGGATCCTCGGGGCGTTGGCCGCCAGGGTGGAGACGCCCTTTCGGATGCGTTCGTTGAGCTCTTCGGTGAACTGATCGACAAGGCCGATCGTTTCGCGCTTGTCGAGGGCGAAGCTGCGGTTGTGCAGCACGGTGAGCAGTTCCATTCCGCTGGCGGGAGCGGGTTTGTGACGGAGGCTGTCCTGGAGGGCCTTGAGGCTGCGGCGCTCGTCGTTGAGCAACTCGATGGCCTCGCGCAGCTTTTCCTCAGTGATCTGCACACCGAAGTCTTCTTCCAGCCGCACCTGAAGGCGCTTGAGTTCCTCGACCCAGTAGTCGAGGGCGGACTTGCGATCCTGCACCTGGGGCAGCTGCATCAGGTGCACCGGCTTGAATTCCTCCATCAGTTCGTACATCTTCTTTTTGCCGTCGCAGGTCGTTTCGGCCACGATCAGGTCGGAGAAGTGAAAGAAGGGGCAGGTGTCGGTGGCGGCAAAGCCGTAGCTCGACTTTATCAGGGGACAGAGGTTGCGGGGCAGGTGCTGCTCGGCGGCGGGGATCGGGTTCTGGCTGGTGCCGCAGAGCATCACGGGATGGGCGCCGGCGGCGACGACCAGCTCGGCCGGTGCGTAAAGGCAGTAGGTCCCGACGACGTTTTGTCCCTGCTCCTTGCCCTCCTTGAGGGCGATGACATTGTTCTCGCGCAAAGTGGCAAGCTTTTGAAAGACGGCTGAATCCATGGGGGGCTTCTCCTTAAAGTTCATTGGCTATCAGGGCGGCCCCGAGAGCGCCGGCCATCTGGGGGGAGGCAGGAACCCGCAGCGGCAGGCCGAGGTTTTTTTCGATGCTTCGGCAGATGGCTCGATTACCCGCCAGTCCGCCGGTAAAGGTTATTTCCGAAACCTTGGGCATGCGCCCGACCAGCGTCGGTAGGCGCCTGGCAATCGACTCCACCACTCCGGCGGCAATGGCCCCCTTATCGGTGCCGCGGGCAAGCAGTCCCACCACTTCCGATTCGGCAAAAACTGTGCACATGCTGCTGATGACCGCCGGTTCGGAAGCCAGGGAGAGCTCTCCCAGTTCATCGAGACCGATGTCGAGCACCCCGGCCATTACCTGGAGGAAGCGGCCGGTACCTGCGGCGCATTTGTCGTTCATGAGAAAGTCGGTGACCTGTCCAAGCTCGTCCAGGGCAATGACCTTGCTGTCCTGGCCGCCGATATCGACCACCAGGCGGCTGCCCGGTACCATGTGCCCGGCACCGCGGGCATGGCAGGTCACCTCGGTAACACGCCGGTCGGCAAAGGGGAGGGAGATGCGTCCGTAGCCCGTTGCTACGACGGCATGGACCTCCTTTTCGTTCAGCCCCTGACCTTCGATCAGTGCGTCGTAGGCGGCGCGACCGGCCTGCCGGGGGTCCCAGCCGGTGGCAATAACGACCTGTCCGGCAACTCGTCCCTCAGTAAAAAGCACAGCCTTGGTCGCTGTGGATCCGATATCGATGCCAATTGTTGATTTTCCCATGTTCTTCCTGTCCCGTAGTGATTTGACTGAGAGGGCAATATACGAAAATCAATTAATATGTGTCAAAATGGAAATATCGATGAGGTCGATGCCTTTTATAGGGATTTCAAATGTCAGAAGGGGGGGAGGAGAGTGGTCAGGTCGTGCCTTGCCATTTGAAGGGCGATTTCCGGTGGCAAAAACGGGGCCTTTAACAAATCCGGAATACCTTGTTGCCCCTTGAATGAATCATTAACCCCCGGTTCTCGAACAAAATCCTTCCTCCTCATTTTTCTTTGAGCATCGCCAGGCATTCAGAAATGCCGGGGCGGGT
>CALZIC010000329.1 GCA_945787285.1 uncultured Desulfuromonadales bacterium | reverse complement strand
GTTGATCCGCCTCTATCACCCGGTGGTCGATTTCGTCCTTCGCTGGCGCAAGGCGACGCTGCTGGTGGCGCTGCTGCTGGTCCTTTCTATCGCCTACCCCTTGAGCAAGATGGGCTCGGAGTTCATGCCGCCCCTGTACGAGGGGGACCTGCTCTACATGCCGACCACCCTGCCGGGCATCTCGGTGACCAAGGCCCGTGAGCTGCTGCAGCAGACCGACCGCATCATCGCCAGTTTCCCCGAGGTCCATCACACCTTCGGCAAGGTCGGCCGCGCCGAAACGGCCACCGATCCGGCCCCGCTGTCGATGATCGAGACGACCATCATGCTCAAGCCTGAGGATGAGTGGCGCAAGGTGCCAACCGAGCGCTTTTACAGCGACTGGCCCGAATGGAGCGAAGGGCTCAAAAAGGGGCTGCGCCTGGTGTGGCCTGAGATGAAACCGATCTCGGTTGAGAAGCTTACCGAAGAGCTCAACAACGCCATCAAGTTTCCCGGACTGACCAACGCCTGGACCATGCCGATCAAGACCCGCATCGACATGCTTTCCACCGGCATCAAGACCCCGGTGGGGATCAAGGTCATGGGCGACGATCTGCAAACCCTGAGTGATATCGGCGAACAGATCGAAGCCCTGATGCGGACCCTGCCGGGAACCTTGAGCGCTTTTTCCGAGCGGGTGGTCGGCGGCAACTACCTCGATTTCACCGTCGACCGGGCCGCCGCGGCCCGCTACGGCATCACCGTCGGCGAGGTGCAGGAGATCATCCAGAGCGCCATCGGCGGCATGAATGTCACCCAGACGGTCGAGGGGCTCGAGCGCTACCCGGTCAATATCCGCTACCAGCGCGACTTCCGCAACGACTTGCCGGCTCTCGGCCGGGTTCTGGTGCCGCTGAGAGACGGTAATCATGTCCCCATATCCCAGCTGGCGGACATCGAAATAAAAAAAGGCCCGCCGGGGATCAAAAGTGAAAACGCCCGGCGCACCGCCTGGGTCTATGTCGATATCCGCGGTATCGATGTCGGCACCTACGTAAAAAGTGCCCAGAAGGCGGTCAGCGAACAGATCGAGGTTCCGGCCGGGTACAGCATCGTCTGGAGCGGGCAGTTCGAGTACATGGAGGCGGCCAAGAAGCGCTTTATGGTCGTTATCCCCATGACGGTGCTGATTATCTTCGTCATCATCTACATGAGCACCAAGTCTGTGACCAAGACCGCCATCGTCTTTCTGGCTGTGCCATTTTCCCTGGTCGGGGCCTTCTGGTTCCTTTACCTGCTCGACTACAACACTTCGGTGGCGGTGTGGGTCGGGGTGATCGCCCTGGCCGGTCTCGATGCCGAAACCGGGGTGGTGATGCTTCTGTATCTCGACCTGGCGCACAAGCTGTGGGGCGATAAGGGCCGGATGAATACCCGAGGCGACCTGGTGCAGGCGATTCATCACGGCGCGGTCAAACGCATTCGGCCCAAGGTCATGACCATCTCTGTTATCATCGCCGGCCTGGTGCCGATCATGTGGAGCCATGGCGCCGGGGCCGATGTGATGAAGAGGATCGCCGCACCGATGGTCGGTGGGGTTGTTACTTCGGGGATCATGGAGTTGATGGTCTATCCGGTAATCTATTTTATCTGGCGCGGGAGGCACTTGGAAAAGACCGTTCGGGTTACTTCCGAAGGGGATATTGAAGAACACTGAGCAAAGTTGTAAGGTATACCAAGGGGGAAACCCCATCTCAACCCAAAAGGAGTAAAGAATGAAGACACGTATTTTGGTACTGCTGGCAGCACTTTTCATGGTTTCGACCCCTGCCGCCCTGATGGCGATGGAGCATGGGCACGGCTCCATGGAGCACAAGGACCATAAGTCCGACGAGCACAAAGCCCATGAGGGGATGGATCACAAATCGATGGATCACGACGCCCATGACCATATGGATCATCAGTCGATGGATCACGGTAAAATGGACAGTGGCATGCACATGGAAGGCGGCATGATCATGCTCGGAAGTTCGGTTGAAAATGGCGTCAAGGCCATGGCGCATCTCAAGGACGTCAGTGAGGCGATGGCCAAGATGGGGATGAAAGATACCCACCACTTCATGGTGATGTTCGTCGAAGAAGGTACTGGCGAGGCGATTAACGAGGGGACGGTTGCCGTCAAAATCACGGATCCTGCCGGGAATATGCGTGAGCCTGTGCGGCTGATGGGCATGCAGGGACATTTCGGTGCCGATGTTGCCCTGAGCGATGGCGGTAGTTACGTTTTCAAGGTCGGAACCAAGCTGGCCGACGGTACCAAGCGTACCTTCGAATTCAGCTTCGACAAGTAGTACCTCCGGCCCTCGGGCCTGACCGGAGAATAAAAAACGGGGCAAGGTGAAAACCTTGCCCCGTTTTTATTCTTCAAAGAGGGGCTACGGCTATTTTACGTGACAGCCGGAGCACTTGGTGGGGCCTGCGCCCTGGTCTTTGTGGCACCCCTTGCAGAGTTCGTGGGCTTTGTCCTTGCCCAGTTCGAAAGGACCGGGGGTCCCTTCGTGGCAGGTTGTGCACTCGAAGGCCTCGGCGTGCATCTGGTGGGGCATGGGGACGTCCTTATAGGTATTTTCGATCACCACCGTCTCGGGAATTGCCTGGGCGGTGACTTCTTTGGCGGTCTCGGTGACAGCCTTGGAGGCTTCCTCGGCGCCGCCCTCGGCCATGGCGGCTGCCCCGGTTGCCGCACCCGCTGCAGCCTTGGTGCCTTCTTCAACCATAGCCTTGACCGGTTCAGCGGCGGCTTTGGCTGTTTCGGTGGCAGCTTCTTCAGCCTTTTGTGCGACGCCCGAGACGGCTTCGGTTACCGCTGTTTCAGTTTTGGCCATTTCTCCTTTGGCGGTTTCAGTTACAGCGGTCGCTGCCTCCTGAGCCGTTTCGGTAGCAGATTCAGCGGCCTTTTCTACTTCGGCGACCGCCTTGGCGGAAACTTCAGGTGCTTTCTGCGGGGCTTTGACTTCCTCTTCTTTCTTGCCGCAGGCAGTGACGGTAAGCAGGGCAACGATACAGCTGACAACGATGGTAGTTCTTCTCATGGAGCCTCCTGTTCAAGTTGATGTTGCTTCGAAAGCGCTGGTAATTTTATCATATAAATTGGAAATTGCTATTGTGTGGAACTTTTTATTGATGTTAATCTGCCTCTCTTCGAAACTCTCGCGGATAACATGCCTATGGCAAAGGGACGTTTAGCTCATGGAAGTATTCAGCGACAGCCGGTGTTTTGTTTGTGGTCCGGAAAACGCTTGCGGTCTTAACGTGGTTTTTTCCGTGGATAAGGAAAATGCCAGAGCCTCCGCTTCGCTGAGCGTTCCTGAACGGTTCCAGGGGTGGCAGGGGGTTGTGCATGGCGGAATCGTTGCAGCGCTTCTCGATGAAGTCGGCATCTATGCCTGCCGGGCCAGGGGAGAGCAGTTTGT
>CALZIC010000328.1 GCA_945787285.1 uncultured Desulfuromonadales bacterium | reverse complement strand
GACCAGCGCAAAGGCCTTCTGCGCATTGACCCCGTGCAGCAGCAGGGTAAATTCCTCCCCGCCGTAGCGGCAGGCCAAGTCTCCCGGACGCAACATTTTCTGAATTATGGCCGAGGCCGCCTTGAGGGCCTGATCGCCGGCCAGGTGGCCGCAGCGGTCGTTGTACTGCTTGAAATGATCGAGGTCGAGCATGACCACGGCAAACTGGCCTTTGTGGTCCGATTTCTGGTCGTTGATCAGTTTTTCCAGGTGGGCCTTGAAGTAGGTCTGGTGATAGAGCCCGGTGAGGCCGTCGGTGATCGATGCTTGGCGGATGTTTTCGAGCTGGTCGGCCTCGACAATGCGCGGGTCCCGGATCTCTCCGGCGATGTTAAAGAGGTAATCGAGGAGCGCGGCGCGAAAACGCACAAAAGGCTGGTCTCCGGCAAAAAGCCGGGTACGGTGGGCCAGAGCCTGTTCCCAATGATATTTGGCGGTCGCAGCGTCGTAGGTCTTTCCGGAGAGAAGCCTCAGGGCTTCCTGGTAGCTGGCGGCCCCGTGTTTTTGGGCCAGGTCTTCGATTCCCGAAGCCAGCAGGGCATCGTCATGCCCCCATTTTCGAACAAGTGTTTCGATCTGATTGGTCATATGGAAACCTCTTTAGCATTTGCCGTTTAATGTCATCAACCTTCCGGGCTGCTATACGGAGAAAAGGGCCATGCCCCTTCGGTCTCCGATACGCCAGTCACCTGGAGAGGGTATTGTGACAATGGTGCAATTTTGTCCGGGTGTCGTCAGGATGGGGGGTGGAGAGTATTGCCGATGTGCTTTTCCGGTGAGCTCTGACAACAGGGTTAAGGAACTAAAGCAAAGACTGTGCCTTTGGTTACGGGGTTTTTAAGTGCCCTGAATTAAACAAGTAATGTTTTGCCCGCGGGAAGCCTGTTCCGTTTGATGGCGTGATATCACGCTATTTGGCCGGGGGATAAGCTTAATGGCGGAATGCGGGGGCTTGTCTCCGGTCATTTTTGATGGCAGAATGCCGCACTGAAGGGAAGTGCTGATCACAACTGTCTGGGAAGGACCAAAGAGCATGGCAATAGTCAAGTGGGATCCGTTGTCTGAAATGCGCGCCCTGCAGGAGCAGATGGCCCGCCTGCTCGAGCGCAGCCAGGAGCGCATTGGCGACGAGCCTATCGAAGGAGGGCTCTGGCAGCCTCCCACCGATATTTACGAGGATGAAGCCGAAGTGATTCTCAAAATGGAGGTCCCGGAGGTCGATCTCGACGATATCGACGTGCAGATCGAGGCTTTTTCGCTGGTGATCTGCGGAGTGCGCAAACTGGAGCGGGAAGAGAAGCAGCAGAACTATCAGCGGATCGAGCGCAGCTACGGACCGTTCAGGCGGGTCTTCAGCCTGCCGGCCGCGGTCGACCCGGAGAGCACCCGGGCCAGTTGCGACAAGGGGGTCCTCAAGATCGTGCTGCCGAAAAAAACGTCTGATCATCCTCGCCATATCGAAATCGAGGTTGAGTAGTCCCGGCCCTTTTTCAGAATGAATAAAAACGGCGAGCACTTCCTGGGGGCTCGCCGTTTTTGATGTTTCCTCACTCCTCACAAGTCTACTGCGGTTGAGACGTGGGTTTCGGCTCCAGCAGGCCGTACGACTCGACCTTGCCGTTCAAAAGTCGCACGTAGTATTTCTGCCAGAACGCGTTGGCCGGCACGTACCAGAGGTATTCCTCGTTGCCGGCGCCCGATGCGCTGGTCGGTTTGCCCATCTGCTGAATGACCTCGGCTTTGGCCATGCCGAGGTTTACCTGCTGAATTTCAAGCCAGGGCGAACACCCCGCGAGCAGGGCGAGGACCACGCCCAAAAGAACTTTTTTCAAGATAATCCCCCTTGGTTCAGAAACGATAAACATGCCTTAGGCCCGTGCCTGGCCGGCCACTCCCTGCGACAGGGTCTCCTCGGCCGAATCACGCAGGTACAGGGTGCGGCTTGGAAAGGCGATTTCGATGGCCAGGTTCTCGAGGATTTCCATGATTTTCAGGCTGACGTCTTCGCGGGCCTCGAGGTACTGGCCCCACACGGTCGTGGTGGTGAAGCAGTAGATCAGAATGTCGAGGGACGAATCTCCGAAATCGGTGAAGTGCACCAGCATGAAATCCTGATTGATGGCCGGATGTGATTTGAGCATTTGACGGATCTGCGATACCGCCTCGCGCATCTGGGCGGGGGTGGTTTCATAGGTGACGCCGACCGAAAGTTTGATGCGCCGCTTGGGCATGCGGCTGAAATTGTCGATGGCCATATCGGCGACCTTGTTGTTCGGCACGCTGATCAGGGTTTTGGCAAAGGTGCGGATCTTGGTCGAGCGGAATCCGACCTCCTCCACCGTCCCTTCGAGATCGCCGGCCTTGACCCAGTCGCCGATATGAAAAGGGCGGTCGAGAATGATCATCAGCGAGCCGAAAATGTTGGACAGGGTATCCTTGGCCGCCAGGGCCACGGCGAGCCCGCCGATACCCAGGGACGCCAGCAGCCCGGAGATCGAATAGCCGAGATTCTGTATCACCATAAGCATCGCCATGAAGACGATAAAGGCTCTCAGGCTCTTGCGGATAAAGGGGAGCAGGTGGTCGTCGAGGAGCGACTCGGTGCGGTCCACGAACGTCTCGAGGTAGGCGTCGAGGATCGCCACCAGGTTGAAAAGGTACCAGGCCACGTCGAAAGTGACCAGCACCTTGATCCCTGCGTGGGCGAAGTGCTGGATGTCGACCGGTTCCGACGGGAGCTGGAGTACCTGGATCATGACGAAAAAGCCGCCGATCAGCACCAGGAATTCAGAAGGCCTTCGCAGCCCGTCGAGAAACAGGTCGTCGTACTCATTGCGGGTCTTTTCGGCAATGGGGAGGATCACGCTGCTGAACAGGTGGGACAGTACTTTTTTGAGAGTGATGGCCAGAACCAGCACGCCGAAGGCGGCGGCGTAGCGTCCCAGGGTGATACCGAGGAACGTTTCGGACAAGAGGTTTTGCAGGGTTTCCATGGTCAGCGCTCCTTGGGGGGGATTCCCCTATTGTATTAACAGATGCGGGTCAAATAATGCAAGGATTACAGTAAGGTCGGAGAATGTTTCGATATGATGTGGTAAAATGGATCAGCAAGTAGCGTTTACAGGAGAGCGAATATGAAAACTATCGGACACGACACCCTGCGGACCCGCAGGCAGCTTGCGGTTGCGGATATCACATACGATTTTTTCAGTTTGAAGGCGGCCGAAAAGGCCGGCCTCGGCGATCTGTCCAGGCTCCCGTTCACCCTCAAGGTGCTGCTCGAAAACCTACTCCGTTTCGAGGACGGCGAAACGGTGACGACCGACGACATTCGGGCGGTGGCCGAGTGGCTCAAAGAGCGGCGTTCGGACCATGAGGTCGCCTTTCGCCCGGCCCGGGTGCTGATGCAGGACTTTACCG
>CALZIC010000327.1 GCA_945787285.1 uncultured Desulfuromonadales bacterium | reverse complement strand
CTGTTCCCAGCCCGGGCTGATCGATTCGATCCGCTTCCGGCGAGAGCCGGTCCGCGAGGTGGTCATCACCATGAACATCGGCCTGCTCAGCGCCCAGTCACCGCTGCCGAGCTATTTCAGAAAAAAACTCCTCGACGGCATCGGCTCGGGTCACTCCTTCGAGGGCTTCTGCGGGTTCTTCGACCATCACCTGATCCGGGATTACATCGGCAACCTGTTTCCCGAGACCAACAAGTACCTGTTCCCCTCGGTGGGCAGGACCAAGCGCGACTACCTGCAGATCCTCGATCTGCAGTCCCCAAGCGCGCTGAACTGGCTGTTTCAGCTGGTCTTTCCCGAAATTCGGGTCGAGGTAAAAAAGGCCTGCCTGAAGCAGGAGCTGAAGACGGTCCCGCTGGTTCTGGGCCGCACCGCCATCGGCGGCGATGCCACCTTCGGAAGCAAGGCCTCCACCCCCGTGCAGGGCCGCTCGATCACCCTGCACAGCGAAGACGAACTCAGCGACACCCGCATCCCCTGGCCCCGCGAAATCAAGAGCCGCCTGAGCGAGCTGATTTTCCCCGTCCTCAGCCCCACGGGCATCACCCTGGAGATCGACCTGGTGCTGAACGACCAGAAACGCTGTGTGCAGCTCACCAAAGAAACCTACCTGGGGTACGACCGCATCAGCAGCGACGGTGACTCCTACCGCCGGGTGCGCATTTTCAAAGGGATGATCGGCGAGAGCGGGCAACCGGCAGGAAAAGCACCCGCAACCGGCGCTGGGCAAATGACCAGCCTGAGCGATTCAGATCCCGATAAGAAAAGGATGGCGTATGGAATGTAAAAAATGCTCCCAGGACCTTAGCGGAAAAGAATACCGCGAAGTCGCCCAGTGGAACTTCTGCCTGGAGTGCTTCCAAAAGCTTATGGAAAAGGGCGAGACGCAGAGCACCGAGCCGACGCCCCCCAACGAAAAATGTCAGGTGTGCCAAACCGAGCTGGAACCAGGACAGGGGCACTCTCTGATGGGCATGCTTTGTTGCTCTCGGTGCAAAGAGGTGCTGACCTTTAAGACCGGTCCCGGGAAGTACGTCGCCCCTGCCGAGGAACCGCAAGCCCCCCAGGCTGTGCCCCAGGTTCAGGTCGACCTGCGAAAGACGATCCGCTGCAGCGGCTGCAACCGGCAAATCCCCGTTCTCGGCGGCAAAATATCGAATGGGCAGGCCTATTGCCCCGACTGTTTCAGCGCCCTGCCCTGCGCGGATCAGCCTGAAAGCGACCCGGCCCAGGGCGGAGGGCTCTGCCAGGCCTGCCAGAGACAGACAGAGCCCGAAGGCGCCCAAATCGTATCCGGTTTTTCCATCTGCAAGGCCTGCTTCACCACCGATCGGGGTGCGGCCGTTGAAATCGCCAGGGCCAGGCACCGCAAGGACATGGAAAGGATGAAAAGGGAGCTGAACCTTTGAGCCCTTCCCTATCTATCCCCCGTCCCTGCAACAACCCGGCCCTGTATATAAAAGGAAAGAAAACATGAGCAGCGAACTTTTCCCATTTCCCCTAGAGGTGACCGAAAACCCTGGCCTGGAAACCATCGACCCGCGCCTGGACGAGATCATCACCCTGGTGCAGGACGGCAACTACGAAGTGGCCGCAGCCCAGTCCGCTTCCATTCTCGAAGAAGAAACCTACGATATCCGCATCATCGGCTACTACCTCTACGGCCACTTCCTCAACCAGGGGGTCGGGGCCCTGGACGAAATCTTCAACTGCCTTGCCGAAATCCTTCGCGAAAACTTCGAAGCCGTGGGGCCGGCGCGCAACCGTGAAAAGCAGTTCCAGACCATCCTCAACTGGCTGATGAAGCAGCTGGTCAAGAAGCTTCAGCATGAGGAAAAAAGGGATAGCGGTCTTTATCAGGGCTGGGTCGAGGAGGTTTCGAGCAATCAGGTGCAGGAAGCCCTCGATGCGGCCGACGCGCTGCGCCGGGCTCTCGGGCCGGCTCTGGAGGATGCGGCTGGGCCCGTACTCGATGGCCTGATGAAGTCGGGGGAGTGGTTGTCGGCTTTCCAGCGCCTGGTCTACCGGGAGCCCGAGCCCGAAGAGGAGGAACTTGAACCGGAGGAGGCGTGGGAGGAGGAAGAACCGGAGGTGGAGGCCCCCCGGCAGGCGGTGCCAAGGGCAACTGCCATGTCGCTCTCCCTGGGCGGCGGCGAAGGGGCGGGTGTCGAGGGCTCCCACCACCTGAAGGAGCTGATGCGCAAGCTCGAAGCCTTCGATCTGCTGATCTCCGCCGACAATTACACCGGGGCCGCCCTGGTGGCCGACGATATCAACGGCATCATCTCCGGCTTTGATCCCAGGCTCTATTTCCCCAAACTGTTCGCCGGATTCACCCTGCAGTATCTGAAGAACATCGGAGAGCTGGTCGCCTATGACGAGTACAAGGGGGGCATCGAGTGGCAGGCGATGCAGGAGCTTTACAAGGTGGACCTTGAGGGGTTTGTCAATTTCCAATCCGGTGGGATGAGTCTTGGCATCTCGGGAGGTGGGGGAGACTACGGGGAGCAGCAGGAATACGAAGACATGCCGGAGGAAGAGGATTCCTACCACAAAGAAGAGCCTTCCCAGGAAGAGTCCTATGAGGACGACGACGATGCCGATGACGGGTGGTGATGAATGAGAGACTTCCATTTACGTTTCTTTGTCGACCGGCCCTACCCCGATGGGATCGCAGAGCTGCTTGACACAGAAGACGAAGAGCTTCTTTGGGCGCCGGATACCGCAGGGGCCTATGTGATCGGAGCGAGCGCGGGGACGATGTTCACCTACCCTTGGGGAAACTCGCCGGTTTTTTATATCGGGGAATCGAGAGACCTGAGAAAGAGCTTCGCCGAATACCGTAAATTCATCCTTTTGGCAAAAAAAGATCGTGGGGAACAAACCTGGTGGCCTCGCTATCAATATGGCGCATCCTTTGGCGCCACCGTCGCCTGGTACAGCGTCAGGGGGGCTCAGTTCCCGAACAAACTGCAATACGATTTGTTGGCTTCCTTTTATGCCATGAACGGCTCTATTCCCTTGGGGAATAGCTCTTGGCCTTCTGGGTTGAGGCCGGTGCAGGGGAGGCAGGATGATTGAGTGTGAACCCCGGATAAGGCACCATTTTGCCCCCGAAAAGCGGGTTTTAAGGGCCGAATAGGGCCTTAAAGACCGGGAATTTTGTGTGATTGCAGATGGTTGTTTAGGTCCGACCCCATTGGACGCATCAAGGGGCGTAAACGGACGATAGTGGAATCACAATATTGCTGCGCCCTGCGGGAATCAGAAAGTGATTACGGGGTCGTTTTGACCCCGAAAAGCAGGTTTTAAGAGCCAAATAGGTGGCGATAGATGTTGAATCTAGTGTGATTGCAGTTGGTTGGTTAGGTCCGACCCAATAAGGGCATTTTTTGAAATAATTTTAATTATTAAGATAAGAGTCCA
>CALZIC010000326.1 GCA_945787285.1 uncultured Desulfuromonadales bacterium | reverse complement strand
TGGAACGGCTGGTGGGGGCGGATATCGCCTCGCGCTACCGGGTTCTCAACCATTTCTCCAAAAAGCAGGAGGACATGGAGCTGGTCGGAGAGGTTGGCGACGGCGTACCCGCCTATGTCAACCGGCACTATGTGGCGGCCGACCTGAAGATTCTCACCGGTTTCATCGAGCCCCATATGTGGGCCGGTTTCTCCGGCGGACGCAAATCGATTTTGCCGGGCATCTCCTCGGTGAAAACCCTGCAGTTCATGCACGGCCCTGAGATGGTCGCCCATCCAAACACCCGCTACGGCGTGCTCGACGGCAATCCCTTTCACGAGGCGGGGCTGGCCATCATGGCGCAGGCTGGGGCCGACTTCATCGTCAACGTCACCCTCGATACCTCCAAGAAAGTGACCGGCGTCTTTGCGGGACACCCGGTGCAGGCCCACCTGCAGGGGGTGGACTTTCTGGCCGGCCACTGCGTCAAAAAACTCGATGCTCCCCTCGATTTCGTGATCACCACCAACGCCGGCGCCCCGCTTGACTGCAACCTGTACCAGACCGCCAAGGGGATATCCGGGGTGGCCGGGGCGACCCGCGAAGGGGGAGTGATCCTCATCGCCACCGAGTGCCTGGAGGGGTTCGGGGGTTCGGCAGCGAGGAGTACCGCGAAGTTTTCGAGCATGCCACCACCCCTCAGGCCTTCATCGACAAGCTGATGAAGAAAGAGTTCTTCATTCCCGACCAGTGGTGCGCGCAGGAGACCTACCAGGTGATGCTGAAAAACGAGATCTGGGTTTATAATCGCGGCATCGATGCCGAAACGCTCAAGCGGTTTCATTTTAATCCCGTCGAGGATCTCAGCGATGCCATCGAACAGTTGTTGTGGCGCTTCGGCCAACAGGCCCGCTGGGCGATCGTTCCGGACGGGCCGATGCTGATCCTTCAGGTGGGGTGAGGAAGCCTCAGGTAATCCGATAGCGGGGCTGGCTGATCGACTGGCCGTGGCAGAGAGGGCAGCGCCCAGGACGCTTCAGGCGCTCCCTCTTGGCGAAAACGAATTCGCACCCCCTGCATGTAGCCGGAACGACGGTCAGGGAGCGACCCTGTCGGTGCAGGCTGTGGCGGATGTGCTCCAGGTGCCCGTAAACCTCCTTTTCGGCAAGTCCGATCTCCTCTGAAATCTCCAGAGCTGTGACTTCTTCCCGTTCAAGCAGGGCGACAATGCCCTGGCGCAGGGTCTCCTCCCGCGGGGAAGGGACGGTGGGCTTTTTCTGTTTCATCGGCAGCTCCTTTTCTTTATTCTATCAGTTGATCAATCGTGTCCAGTTCTGTTCGAGCTGGCTGTTGGCCTACAGGGGGCAACAGTGGGGGGAATGGTTTTTCTGTGGGAGCGAATTTATTCGCGATTTTCAACATCATTCGCGGTTAAAACCGCTCCCACAAAAAGGCACATCTTTCCACGGCGTAATTTCTCCATAAAACTAGCCCGGGGCCTAGTATCGAAATCGTTTTGAGTCAGCTGTTTCGCATACCCTGCCAAATGGCGGTCTTCGGCCTTGTCTCCAATCCAAGGAATCACCCATGCTCTATTTCGCTTACGGATCGAACATGGCCGTGGCGCGCCTGAAGCGGCGCATCCCCTCGGCCGGTAAAATCGGGGTGGCCAACCTGCCCGGCCACCGGCTCACCTTCCACAATGCCAGCACCAAGGACGGTTCGGCCAAGTGCGACGCGTTTCTCACCGGGGAGGCGGAGGATTTGGTGCTCGGCGTGCTGTTCAGGATGGACCCGGCCGAAAAGGCGATTCTCGACCGCTACGAGGGGCTCGGCGTCGAGTACCGGGATACCTTCGTTCCGGTGACCCTTGAGTGCGGAGGGGAGGAGGAGGCCCTTATCTACTACGCAACCAACATCGATAACAGCCTGCTGCCGTACCACTGGTACAAGGAGCATGTGGTCCGCGGGGCGGTGGAGAATGCCCTGCCAAAAGACTATATCCGCGGTATCGAGTCGTTCGTTTCGATCGATGATCCCGACCTTGAGCGGCATGCGATGGAATTGAGTATCTATCGCTGACCTGTGAGGCCTGCCAAGATTGAAAGCAAAAAGCTATTTTTACTACGGGGAACACGGGGTGAAGGTCAACGCCCTGGACTTAGATTATAAAATCAGCGTTCATCAGATTTGATCAGCGTCCAATTGATTTTTTGCATTTTCCTTCAGTTCTGGATTAAGCTAGGCGAATTGGGTTAGAAACATCGAATAAACGCTTTCATAAAGGTCCTTTGCGGCTGCTGTATTGTAACGATTTTATTTAAGGGGGAATATGTTGAAAAACGTTTTTCGTGTTGTTCTGCGTGCCATTGCCAGATTGCTGTTCCGCATTGAGATTCGCGGAAATACCTCCGAATTCAATGCAGAAAAACTCCTGATCATCGCCAATCACGAGTCCTTTCTCGACGGTCTGCTTCTGGGCCTGTTCCTCCCGGTCAACCCGGTCTTCGTGGTCCACACGGGAATCGCCAACCACTGGTTCTTCAAGCTGATTCTGAGCCAGGTCGACTACCTGGCCGTCGATCCGACCAGCCCCATGGCCATGAAGCAGGTAATCCGGCTGGTCAACGGCGGGCGGCCGGTGGTGATTTTCCCCGAGGGGCGCATCACCGTTACCGGCAGCCTGATGAAGGTTTACGACGGGCCCGCTTTTGTTGCCGCCAAAACCGGCGCCACCATCGTCCCGGTGCGTCTCGACGGGGCTTCGCGCACCTTCTTCTCCCGCCTCTCCGGCAAGTACCCGCGGCGCATCTTCCCCAAGATCACCCTGTCGATTCTCCCCGAAACACGGATTGACATGCCGGAGGGCGCTACCGCCAAGGTGCGCCGCCAGCGTGCCGGCGAGGCCATGCGCCGCCTGATGCAGGAGATGCTCTTCGCCTCCCATCCGAAGCAGACGTTGTACGACGCCCTGGTCGATGCCTCGCAGATCTTCGGCCGGCGCCGCCGCCTGCTCGAAGACGTCAGGCAGATCGAATACTCCTACGGCGACCTGCTCAAAATGACCATCATGCTTGGCCGCCTCGCCTCGCGCATCACCAGCCCCGGTGAGCATGTCGGTCTGCTCCTTCCCAACATGGTGGCGACCCTGGGGGTCTTTTTCGGCCTCTCCGCCAACCGCCGGGTCCCGGCGATGCTCAACTACACGGCCGGGACCGAAGGGATCCAGGCGGCCTGCACGGCGGCTGGGCTCAAGACCATTATCACCTCTCGCGCCTTCCTCGAGCAGGGCAAGCTCACCGACAAGGTGACCGCGCTGCAGGATGTGAGTATCGTCTACCTCGAGGATCTGCAGAAAAGCCTCACCACCGCCGACAAGCTCTGGTGGCTCGCCATCGGCCGCTGGTTTCCGAGGGCGGTCAAGGAGGGGGGCGCATCGCCGGAAGACGCCGCTGTCGTCCTGTTCACCTCCGGTTCGGAAGGCAAGCCCAAGGGGGTGGTCCTCTCGCACCGGGCGATCCTCTCCAACATCGCCCAGATCCGCGCGGTGGTCGATTTTTCCGTCGACGACAAGGTGCTCAACGCCCTGCCGATCTTCCACTCCTTCGGCCTGTCCGCCGGAACCCTGCTGCCGGTGCTGACCGGGGCCAACCTCTTTCTCTATCCCTCGCCCCTGCACTACCGTGTTATCCCCGAGATCGTCTATGATCGCGGCTGTACCGTGCTCTACGGCACCAGCACCTTTTTAGGCAACTACGCCCGTTTTGCCCACCCCTACGATTTCTACCGCCTTCGTTATGTGATCGCCGGGGCCGAAAAGCTGGCCCAACCGGTGCGGGATCTGTGGTTCGAAAAGTTCGGCCTGCGTATTTTCGAAGGGTACGGGGCGACCGAAACCGCCCCGGTGCTGGCGGTCAACACCCCCATGTCGTTCCGCAGCGGCACCGTCGGTCAGCTTCTCCCCGGCATCGATCACAAGCTGCTGCCGGTACCCGGGATCGAAAAAGGGGGGATCCTGCATGTGCGGGGGCCCAATGTGATGTCCGGCTATTTCCGCTGCGAGAAGCCCGAGGTGCTCGAGCCCCCCTGCTCCGAGGCGGGCGAGGGGTGGTACGATA
>CALZIC010000325.1 GCA_945787285.1 uncultured Desulfuromonadales bacterium | reverse complement strand
GCCGCAACGGTTTCGTTTACAAAATACCGGGCCTTGAGCGTCTCGTCCTCGCCGTAATGGACCGTCAGGTCAACGTAGTCCCCGTTATTGACCGCCTTTTTGAGCTTGAGATCCAGAACGAAATCCGAGCCGGTTTCACCCTCGGCTGTTCTGCCCTGGCACTTGCCGTACTTGTGCCCGGCCAGGTAACTGACGAAGCCCTGGGTGGGGCTGCCGTTGATGCGGCCGCCGACATAATAATCGAACCCCGGGATATTGGGATTGCCCGGAGGAAAGGCCCCGTCTTCATCGTGAACGAAGCGGGTCACTGAATCGTTGTAAAGGTAGGGGCCGTCCTGGTCAGGGCGAAAGTTATGCACATGCCCCCCTTTGGGATCGTAAGTCCACGAAGCGCACTGGGTCAGAAACGATCCATGGTCCTCGAAGACCACGTATTTGCGGTCCTGGCCACCGGCATTGGTCTCGATGCGGGGGATTTCCCAGTCCTTCTTGGTCAGCCAGCCGCCATGCTTCTGGGTCGATTGGTCGACGCCGCCTCTGGGTGAGCCTTCCACGCTCTCGAGGGATGCGCATTCAAGAAAAGCCGAGTTGCCGGCTTCGAGAAAATTGCGCAACCCAGCCATAACCTTGTCGCGATCGTCCTGGCTGGCCACCTCGTCCTCAACGATCCAGTGCGGAGCCCAGAAGAGCTGGTAATCATCGGCCAGGGTCCCGTCGATAATCTGGGCGGGCTGAACGATATCGTAAACGAGATTGCTCTGGTAACCGAGCCCCGACATGATCAGGTAATCCCGCAGCACATCGGTCGCCCCCTGGCCTAGAACTGCGATTTTCGGCGGCATGTCGGCCAGCACTTTTTCTACCGGAGCCGAGAAATCGACCAGGGCAACATGTTTTTTGACATTACCGTAACCATCAAGCAGATCCGTGGCCTTGGCGTTCAAATCCTTGACGTTAATGACGAAGGGACCGCCGCGATACTCGATGACATGGGCAGCAAGTCTCTCCCCGTCGACAGTTCGTGCCGAAGGATTGACAGAGGCCCCGGATGCGTATTTTTTTACCGGGGCCCCGGGGTCGCCGTTGATGGTGAAATCAATCGCGTTGGGGCTGCTCTTTTGCGCATCGATGATCCAGTAGACCGGCACCCCCTGACGCACCAGGGTATAGACCATGCCATATGCCTGGAACAGCCCCCTGTCGTTGGGGTTGGTGTCGCAACTCGAATGCAGAAAGGTGCTGTCAACGGCCTTATCCCGGTTCGGCTGCCAGCAGGGATCCATGGGCACGATAATAGACCCCGCAGCAAAGCTCTTCGGTGAGGCATCGGCCACCTGGGGAATGGTCAGAGCCATAAGCCAGAACACTATCAGAATTGTCGTTATTTTATTCATTTGCCCAACGCCCTCCTTCAAGGGGGATTCCCCCCCAGCGGCAGAAGTCCGCTCATGGGACCAATCTAGGGATGATTCCTCTGGCACCAGCAAGGCAGTGCTGAATGTCATGGCATGTTGTAAAATTCGGGGATTACATATTCTGTCAGGGGGTCAAAATCCAGAGGAAATCTCTGGCTCTCTTCCAACACCCTGATTCTGCATTCTATATTCTACTCTTGCGAGACTTGAGCGGTTTTCACATCGGCAACACCGCTTTTGGTCGTTCCGCCCTTTTCGGCCCCGTCTCCGGCCTGAAGGCCGTAAGCGCCACTTGTACCTAAAAAACACTGGGCCTCGACAATCGTTTTGCTGCCGTCACGGGCCTCGGCCTCGCTCAAAACGAAGAGCCACAAGTCGTTGTCGGTTTTATAATCGTTGTCGTCAATATTGTCGCGGATATAGATTCGCACAGGTATAGAGTCGATACCGCCTGGCGGTTTAAGTTGAGGGTTGGCTGGGTATCGGCCCTCCTCGGGTGACTCGCTGAGCAGATCGTTCCATTTGCCGGTATTGCTGTATCTCAGGGACAACTCACGCCGGGCCCACTCGATCCCCGCATTGGCGGCGTAATAGGCCTTGGTCTTGCTGCCCTCCACCGCGGCACCGCGACTCGAGTTCATCACCTTGTAGGCCACCAGCGAACCGACCACCATCAGCACCGCAGCCATGACAATCACGGTGACAAGGGCGATTCCCCGCTCATTTAAATGCATAGTTTTTCACCTCCACCAACCGCTCGAGATTTACGCGACGAAAACTATCGTCGAAAGGGACATATTCTTTTGCGCCCAGGGTGTATTTTTCGGAGTTGGTGTAATTTTTTTCCACCCTCTCCGACCGGACCAGCAGATGGATTTTGACTCCGCGGATCTCATCCGGGTCAAAACCCGGTGAAGTTGGATCATGAAAACCATCTTTATCTTTAAGCTGATACTGGAACTGCAAACCATCAACCGATGAAGCAAGCACCTCGTTACCATGTTCGAAATCCTCGTAGATCAGGTTGTCGTTATCATCGACACCAAATCGATGGGCCCGGGCCAAAAGCACCTCGGTGCCCCGGGATGCAGGTTCGGCCAGACCCTGGCCCAAAGTCAGTTGCGCTGCGTTCACGCCGATCACCCTGTAGATCTTTTTCTGATTCTCGAAGATGATGTTGTTGAGCACAGCAGCACCATTCTGCCCAATGATCTCCGAAGCTGCATCTCTATTCAAAAACACTGTTGTGGCACCGGCAGCGGCGGCATTTGCCAGACTCAAGGGCGGAAACCACGACTGGCCCTTGACCAGGGTCAGGGAATCGTTATCTGCCCCCTCCGCCGGAACGATGCTACTGCCAGGGCTGATGGCGCCATTGTCAAAGCTGGTATCATCGGCATAAAGGGGGATGGAAGAAACAAGAAAGCCTGCTTCGCGGATTTCCTCAGCCAGATAGTTCATCACCCGCTGTGCCTGGTCCTGCAGATCATTCTTGTTGAGCACCGAAAGGCTCTGATCCTGAAAGCTGGTAAAAAACGGAAAAATAATCACCCCGATGACCGACAGGATCGCCGTCACCACCAGGATTTCGACCAGAGTGAACCCTTTGCCGTTCCTCATTTCCCAGTCCTGACCGTTACCAACTGGTAATTGTATGTCCTGCCCTTGTATGGCCACTCGACTAGCACGGTGATTTTTTTCTGTTTATCGGATGTGGTTCCCGTATTAGCAGACACTGTTGTTTCGACCCTGAAATTTCCCCTAGGGTTCTTGGTTGATTTTCCAACATCGAGCTCAGAATCCTCAAACTCGAGGGCTTGCAGCCAATCCATCTTTTCCATGGCCACATCCCTGGCCTCGGCGCGAAGTTGATTGCGCGCGTCAGCGTGCATATTGCTGGTCAGCAGCGGTGCCAGGCCGAGCACGGCCACCATAAAAAGCAGCAGGGCCACCATGAGTTCGACGATGGAAAAACCTCTGCAAGAGCTGTGATTGGTATTAATGATCATTTCCCTTATCCATCTCAGTTCTTTCATTTACGTAACGGCGGATAGTAGCATGGTTTGCCTCTCGTGTCATTCTT
>CALZIC010000324.1 GCA_945787285.1 uncultured Desulfuromonadales bacterium | reverse complement strand
CCCGGCTTTTTTTCGTCTATTTTCCACGGGTTTATCATGTCCAGAAAACCGTCTATCCGCCCCGAACTCCTCGCCCCCGCCGGCAGCCTCGAGGCTTTTTTTGCCGCCATGGAAAGTGGTGCCGACGCCGTCTATACCGGGCTCAAGGATTTTTCAGCGCGCGCCAAGGCCAAAAACGTCAGCCTCGGCGACCTGGAGCAAATGCTCGCTTACGCCCACGAGCGCGACCGCAAGGTGTACGTCACCCTCAACACCCTGGTCAAGGAGCAGGAACTGCCGGCCCTGGTCGACACCCTGGCGGCCCTCGAGGCGATGAAAGTCGACGCCATCATCATCCAGGACCTGGCGATCTGGCGGCTGGCCCGCGAGCACTTTCCAGGGATCGAGCTCCACGCTTCGACCCAGATGACGGTCCACAATGCAGCCGGTGTCAAAATGCTCGAGCGCATGGGCTTTACCCGGGGTGTGCTGGCCCGGGAACTGTCCCTCTCTGAAATCGCCGCCATCCGCAAGCAAACGACCCTCGAGCTCGAGCACTTTATCCACGGGGCCCTGTGCTTCTCCTTTTCCGGCCAGTGCTACTTCTCCTCGTTTCTCGGCGGCAAGAGCGGCAACCGCGGCCGCTGCGCCCAGCCCTGCCGGCGCCGCTTCCGCAACCGTCAGCAGGAGGGGTACTACTTTTCGACCAACGACCTCTCGGCCATCGATCTGCTCCCCGAACTGACCGGGGCCGGTGTGATCAGCCTCAAGATCGAGGGCCGGATGAAGAGCGCCGAGTACGTGGCCAACGTCGTTTCGGCCTACCGCAAGGCCCTAGACGCTTCCCCCGAAAGGCGAAAAGAGACGGTACAGGAAGCCAAGAACCTGCTCAAGGCCTCCTTCGGCCGCCCGCCGACCAAGGGCTTTCTCCCCGGCGGGGTGCCCAGCGACATTGCAATTCCCTCGGTGAAAGGGTCGACCGGCCGCTTCCTCGGCGAGGTGGCCAGCGTGCGCGGAGGCGAGATCTCCTTTAAAACCATCGACCGCCTGCACGTCGGCGACCGCCTGCGCATCCAGCCCAAAACCGACCGGGCCGGCACCGCCTTCACCATCAAAACCCTCAAGCAGGGGCGCAACACGGTCAAGAAGGTTTCGGCCAACACCTTTGTGACGGTCCCTTCGACCTTCAACGGCGTGTTCAAAACCGGCGATGCGGTCTTCAAGGTCTCCTCGGAGCAGGCCTTTACCATGAGCGAGCAGGCCTGCCGGCGCAAACTGGCCACCGCCCGCCCCATCCCGGAGCCGGTCGCCCTGACGGTTCACGCCAGCGACACCTCCATGCGCGTCACCGGCGGCACCGAACAGGTCACCCTCGACTGCAGCTACCCGCTAAGCTCCTACCCGGCCTCGGAAAACGCCCTTACCCTTGAAATACTGCGCGGGGTTTTCGAAAAGACCGCGGACGCACCCTTTGTGCTGGGCGACATCCAGGCCGAAGAGCTGCCGGCCATCGTCATCCCGCCTAAGCGGCTCAAGGAGATCCGCCGCGACTTCTATCGGGACCTGCGACAGGAGACCGGTCAGATTGTCAAAAGCCGCAAACTCGAGCATCGCCGCAACGCCCTCGACGCCCTGCTGCCTGCAGCCAATCCGCTGCCGGCAGAGGAGAGACAGGTCACCGTCGCCATCCGCGACCTGCGCGACGCGCAGATTCTCAACGACCCGCAGGTCGACCGCATCATCATCCCGCTGACCCCGGCCAACATGCAGGAAGCCCGCCGCGCCGGCCGCCGCTTCAGCGGCCGGGAAGACAGGCTGATCTGGGATCTGCCGCTGATCCTCTTCGACAGCCAGTGGCCAGGGTACCGCGAGGTGATAAAGGAACTGACCGAGCGGGGCTTCACCTCCTACCGCCTCAACAACCTCGGGCACTTCCCCCTCTTCGACGACCTCGACGGGGTGAAGCTGATCTGCGGATTCCGCCTCTTCTCCCTCAACAGCCAGGCGGTTCTGGCCTGGAAGGAGCTTGGAGCCTGCGAGACCACCCTGTACATCGAGGACGACCGGGAGAACCTCGGCGATGTGCTGCGCCGGGAGGCCGGGGTTCCCTTCGGCCATGTCGTCTACGCCCCGGTGCCGCTGATGACCACCCGCATACCGATCCGCGGGGTCAAGCCGGGCTCGCCGCTGATTTCCGACAAGGGGGACCCCTACCAGGTGCACCGCACCGGCGAACTGACTCTGGTCACCTCCGAAACCGACTACTCGCTGCTCGGCCGGCTCGACGAACTGCAGACCATGGGCTGCGGCCGCTTCACTTTAGAGCTCGGCCACATCGGCCCCTTCTCCCCCCAGGGCAAGCGGATCATGGACGCCCTCAAAAAGGGGCACGAGGTGTCGGGTACTTCGCCGTTCAACTTCGAACAGGGGATGGAGTAAGAACTTTGGGAAGCCAGGAGCCAGGAGTCAGAATCCAGAATTAAAAGCTTATACCTGGATCCGTGAGATCGGGGCGGCCAAAGAGTGTAAGTGCTTGGCCTGAAGAAGGGTTTCAAAAATCTGAGGCGCACCCATAGGTTCGTCGGTGATTTTTTGGAACCCTTAGGCAGGTCAATGACTTGCGCTATTGCCAGTTCAGAACTCACGGATTCAGGTTATAAATTGGGCCGGGATCTTGCATTTTGTTGGGGATTGTTCACAACAGGGCACCCTCCTGCGTCTTGCGCGGAGAGAGCAGACGGCAGCTAAGGCTGCTATATCTTTCACCTTCCCGGAATTGCCATGAGCCAGCCTGCGCTGCTGATTGTCAAAAAAACCGCCGAGGGATCCGACGACATACAGGATCTGCTCAAGGTTTTGACGGTCAAATTCAAGATGGATGCCTACCACGGACGTCAGCGCCTGCTCGGCCAGGGGATCAGCTGCCTGGCCCAGGCGCCCAAGGAAAAGCTCGAGAAAATCGCCGCCCTGCTCGACCAGTACGGTGTCGAGCACTCGATTATCGTGCCGACCCCGCCCCGGTTCGCCCCGACCCGGGTGCGCAACCTTGAAGTTTCCGAAGACGCCCTGACCTTTTTCGCCGGGGAAAAAAAGATCGTCCTCGAACGCGGCGCAAGGGTCATCGCCATCCTTGCCGATCTGACCGGTGCGGTGATCGAACGCAACATCAAACGCCTTCTGGTGCAGAACGCCTATCGCGGCGCCGCAGCCGCCTCCCAGCTCGAAGACGACGAAATTTACAAGACCGCCCTGCAGAGCAAGCCCCCCCTCGATTTGTACCTCCTCGACGAAAACGACGCCCTGCAAGGCGCCGTGCGCATCTTTGCCGGCCGCTTCGATCCCCAGGGGCTCGGCGAGCACAAAACCTACAGCGTGGCCGGCAACATCGACGCGCTGATCGGCCTGGTGCGAGATTACGCCGGTACCTTCACGCTGCGCACCGACTTCGGCCTGGCCAATCTCCCCGGCTGCAAGCTGCACAAGCTCGAACCGGATCAGGTTCCGGACAAACAGCACCTGGCCCC
>CALZIC010000323.1 GCA_945787285.1 uncultured Desulfuromonadales bacterium | reverse complement strand
TTTCCGGGTCGCTTCGGCCACCAGGGCGCGGATGGTTTCCGCCTGCGCCGCGTCGGTCGGTGAGTTCGTGAGGAGCTTTTTATTCAGAACACGGCACATTACCTCGATGCCGATCAGGTGCGGCGCGAGGTCGTCGTGCAGGTCCTGGCCGATGCGAATCCGCTCCTGATCTTCGGCTTCGGTCACCTGCCGTTCGAGCCTCTTTCGCTCCCGGGATTCGGTATCGAGCTGCTCCATGAAACGGTTGAAATAGGCCGAAAGCTGTCCGATCTCGTCCTGGCTCTGATAGTCCATGCGCACCGAGTAGTCACCGGTGGCTCCCAGGGAGAAACGTTCCATGAGCAGACGCAGCGGCTTGGTGATGGAAGTGCTGATCCTTATGGCGACTCCCACTCCACCCAGCAGGCAGAGGGCGGCCACCATGGCTGCGAAGTTGCGGAGGGTGTGGATGGGACGGTAAAGGTCATCCAGGTAGGCCGAAGAGGCGACGAACCAGTCGACTTCAGGGATGTGATCGAAGACCACCACTTTTTCCCGTGGGGCGTCTTCGCCGGGATTCTTCCATTGGTATCGATATTCCCCCTGGTACTGGGCTGTCCATGAACTGGAGGGATTCGATGCTTTTTCTGAAATCGTCGATATTGACCACCTGGTCAAATTCATCCCGGTAGGCCGTGGCCGAAATAATCCAATCCCAGGGTTCGAAATAGGTCATCCACAGGGCTTTGGGCCTGGCCATGGGCTCACCGGGGTTTTTCCAGTCGTATTCGGTGTACCCGGTTTTTCGCCGCATCTGTTCGCTGACAAAGGGGACATCAGAAAGTTTGCGGCCAAGGACTCCCGCTTCAGGGTGGACCGTGATCGTCCCTTTGCTGTCGACACAGTAGAGGTAACCGCTTTTGGCGATTTGCTGGCTGAGCAGAACTTCGGTTGCCCGGGTTTTGGCCTCGGTTTCGGTGAGTTTGCCTTTGAGCTGCTGCTGGTAGAAAGAGTTGACGATTTCACTGTTTGTTTCGGCGACCGAACGGAGATAGTTTCGGATGGAGAGGCGCACAGAGGTCTGGACCAGGTTGAGCGTCGATGCGGTGGCATTGTGCAGCTCGAAATTGATCCGGGTCTCCAGGGCATCACGCATCACCGAATAGGAGAGGGCCCCGGCAAGGATGGCAAAGGGGACGAACAGAGCCGTACAGGCGATCACGATTTTATAGCGGATCGGTAAATTGCTCAGTATCTTTCGAGGCTCCATGCTGTCCTTTCTTCCGCTGGGGTTATTTCCCTTTGAGTTACATGGAGAAGTTTGCCCAAGCGCGCAGCGCCTGTCAATCGTTACCATCACCGCCAGCTCTGAGCAATGGGATCCCTCCGGGTCAACTAAAAACTCAGCAGTTTCTTGACATGGGAAAATTTAAAGGTATCTTAGGGTTTTATGTCTTTTTTGGCAGAAGCTAATGTGTTGAAGTTCTTCACTTGAACATGAACCACGAACCAAGGCTGTCCGCACTAGAAGCGGCCGGCGCCAACCCGTTAACCCAGAAGGAGTCTCTTTAAGATGAGCAGTATCAAGGGAACCGAAACCGAAAAGAACCTTCTCAAATCCTTCGCCGGCGAAAGCCAGGCCCGCAACCGTTACACCTACTTTGCCGCCGCGGCCAAAAAAGAGGGGTACGTGCAGATTGCCGACATCTTCGAGGAAACCGCCAATCAGGAAAAAGAGCACGCCAAGCGCTTTTTCAAGTTTCTCGAGGGTGGGGATGTGGAGATTACCGCCTGCTTTCCCGCCGGCAAGATCGGTACCACCGCCGAGAACCTGCTGGCTGCCGCCATGGGCGAGCACGAGGAGCACACCGAGCTTTACCCCGGCTTTGCCGCTATCGCCAAGAAGGAAGGTTTCAACGAGATCGCCACCGCCTGGATGGCCATTTCGGTGGCCGAGAAGCAGCACGAAAAGCGCTACCGCGACCTGCTGGCCAACATCGAGGGTGGCAAGGTCTTCAAGCGCGATCAGGAAGTGGTCTGGCGCTGCCGCAACTGCGGCTACCTGCACACCGGCAAGGAAGCCCTCGAGAAATGCCCGGCCTGTATCCACCCCCAGGCCCACTTCGAATTGCTCGGTGAGAACTGGTAAAAACAGCCGGAAGGAAATACTTAAGGGGCACTTCCTGTCGTTGCAGCGAGGGGGAGGTGCCCCTTTTTTTATGAACGATCCACACGTTCAGGCGGCGACTTGGACCGGAAAAAAAATCTATTTCGGTTACTTATACGGTTTGGATTGTGCCTCTTCCATCAGGCGGCAGAAACTCTCCTTTTCCTCGAGGCTGCAGGTCCTGGTCACCGACCATCTCAGCAGAATCGGGGTGAGCAGGGTGGTGATAAAGGCCATCAGGATCAGTCCGGAAAATTGCGTGGGGGTCAGCAGCGGGTCGGCTATCTTGCCCGCCGCCAGCAACTCATCGCTCAGTTTGATCACTACCGTGGCGACCACCAGTTCCACCGCACCCCGTCCGTTCATGCCGATGCCGATTACCGTCGCTTCGGCCCGGCTGAGTCCGCTCAGCCGGGCGCCGGCTGAACAGCCGACGACTTTGCCGATAATGGCAATCAGCGTCAGCGAGAGCCCGAAGACCCAGAAGGAGAGGCTCCACTCGAGCTGGATGTGAAAGGAGAGGGAGGCAAAGAAGATCGGCACCAGAAATCCGGAGCTCAGGCCGTAGAACCTGTCGCTGATGGCGTTATAGATTTGTTCGTCCATCATCTCCTTTCGGACGAACTGGCCGGCCAGAAAGGCACCGATCACCAGATGAAGGCCGGCGATTTCGGCCAGACAGGCCATGGTCAGGGCCGCCACCATGGCAAAGGTAAAGCCCTTGGCCTGATAATCGTCGAGTTTTCGGGTCAGCACCGGCATGACAAAATGGCCGACGATAATGGTGGCGCCGAAAAACAGCACCACCTTGACGACGATCATTCCCACGGCCGCCGCCTCTATGGTGCCGCTTTTGGCCAGCCCGAGAAGGACCGACAGGGTGCAGAGCGAGAGAATATCATCGACAATGGCCGCCCCCATGATGATATGGCCGACATTGGTGTGCTGAATGCGCAAGGACTGCAGGATCACCGCCTGCACGGCAATGGCGGTGATCGAAAGTCCCATGCCGACGAAGAGGGATTGATACACGGTGCCGCCGAACAGCAGGGAAATACCGAATCCCAAAGCGAAGGGCAGGAAAAAACCGCCTACCGCCACCAGTAGCGACTCCCAGAAATGACCGAGCAGTTCCCAGGGGTCCATTTCCATCCCGGCATAGAACATGGCAAAGAAGATACCGAGCTCGGCCAGAAACTCGAGGGAAACGGAGGGCTCGATGAGGCCGAGAACCGGCGGCCCGAGAATCAGGCCGGCCAGGATCTCCCCGAGCATGGACGGGAGCTGAAGCCGTTCAAACGCTCGGCCGAAGATCCAGGCGACCAGCAGAATCAGGAGAAGATCAATTATCAACGATTCGGTGAGCATAAATGGGCTTTTTACCCTTTTGCTGGGGCCGGAAACGGGAGAGGCCCCCACCCCTTACGAGTTCCCTTTCTCAGGGCCACTCCGTTTCCACCCCCCAGGTACCGACCTCCTGAAGCCAGTCCGTCTCCTGGTCGGTGTCGATCGGCCCGCTCGGTCCCCACCTGCGTTGCAGGGTCAGCGAGCCGGTGGGGTTGACGAGGGTCCCGTTGGGGTTGGTGACGGGGTCGGGGTTGGGGGAAAAAGTCCCGCCGGTGTCGGGCCGGTCGAATGAGGGGGTTCCGAACCGGACCACGTCGTTGACCAGGTCGGGGGTAACCAGCGGGAAGATCACCAACAGACCCGAAATCCGGTTGCGCTCGCCGGTCAGGCGGATTTCGCTGGGCTTATCATCGATGTCCCCGAAGAAGTTGTCCGGCACCTTGATGCCGGGGACGGTACCTGTCTGGCCGCTCGGGAAGTCCTCACCCACCGGGGGGCCGGCGTAATTGTTCCCCTCCCAGACCATCAGGAAGCCGCCCCCTGGAACCGGCTGGCTGGCCGAGCCGAGGCCGACCTTGCTGGTCTGTATGGCGCCTCCGTCATTGGTGCG
>CALZIC010000322.1 GCA_945787285.1 uncultured Desulfuromonadales bacterium | reverse complement strand
GCATCGGCGAGCCAGGAGGAGAAGTCCTCCTTGTAGCACGAAAAGGCGGTGCACAGGATGACCGGCAGGTCGGTGCGTTCCTTGACGATCTTCTGCAGCAGCTGCAGGCCGCTTTCCCCCTTCATCTGGATATCGAGCACCACCAGGTCGAATTCCTGGCTCTGCAGTATCTCGGCCGCTTCGGTGCCGCTGCCGGCGCTGGCGACCTGGTATCCCTCGTCTTCGAGTTCGGCGGCGTAGAGGTGGCGGATATCCCGCTCGTCGTCCACGATCAGTAGTCGGGCCATAGTTCAGTCCTCCCTGTGTATATTCAGTCGTATGGTGAAAGTTGTTCCGACCCCCTCCTGGCTGGCGATCTCCAGGGCGGTTCCGTGCTCCTCCAGTATCCGGGCGCAGAGGGATAGGCCGAGGCCGCTCCCCGATTCCTTGGTGGAGAAGAACGGGGCGGTGGCTTCCCGCACCGTCTCGGGGCTCATGCCCGGGCCGTTGTCGCTCAGCGCGATCTCGATGGCATCGCCCTGCCGGGCTGTGCGGATTTCGATCTCCCCCCCATCGGGGAGGGCTTCGAGAGCATTCTGGATAATGCTGCGCAGGCAGTAGCCGATTTTTTTGTAGTCGACCTGGGCCTGGGGCAGCCCGGGGGCCAGGTTGAGCCGGCAGGAAACTTTGTTGAGCTCGAAATCGTCGCGAACCCCGCTGTAGACCCGGGTGACCAGCTGGTTGATGTCCCACCAGTCGAAGGTGGGGTGGAGCGATTCGGAGTAGCTCAGCACTTCCTGCAGCACCTCCTCGAGGCGCCTGGTTTCACGCACGATCGATTCGATGTAGGTGCGGTTGGGGGCGTCCTCCGGGGTGTTTTTGAACAGGTTGCGGGCGAAGCCGCCGATGATGGTCAGCGGGTTGCGAATGGTGTGGGCGATGTTCGAAGCGATTTTACCGACCAGCGCCATCTTTTCCATGCGCACGATCTGTTCCTGCTGCTCCTTGAGCTGGATATTGGCCAGGGTGAGCTTGTTGAGCTCTTCCTGCAGGCGCTCGTAGAGCGAGGCGCGTTCGATGGCGAAGGAGACGGGCAATGCGAAGGTTTCCAGCGAATGGAGGTCTTCGTCGGTGATCGGGCGCCCGTTGATGACGTTGTCGGCGATCAGCAGGCCGATGCGGCGGTTCTTGCTGATCAGCGGCACCAGCAGCAGCTCATCGACGCCGAGGTTGTCCCGTTGTACCGGCGTGAGCCCAAGGGTTTGGGAGACGTTCTGCAGCCGTTCCGACTTCTGGCCGTTGAGGGTGCTGATGAAATGGTGGTCGCCGCAGCTTAAGGGGGTGGTCAGGATCTCGAGGAGGTCGACGAACTTTTCCCGCTCGATCGACATCTTCTCCTTTAAAAGCTTCTGCGCCATCTCCTTGAGAGGAAGGTCATGCTCGCGGATTTCGTGCCAGATGCGACCCGCTTCTTCGCGGCTGCGCGGTCCGACGGCGAAGTGGCCGCGAAGGTTCTGCCTCTCCTTGTCGACCAGCAGCAGGATGGCGCGGTTGAGGCCGAACCCCTTGCCCGCGGTCACGGCGGTCAGGGCCATGGCGAGGACCTCGTCGAGGTCAACGGAGGTCTGCAGCACCTGGCTGACCTCATGAAGGAACTTGATCTCGTGGCTGCGGCTTTGCGCCTGGCTGCCCAGAGTCTTGACCTCGGCCCTTAACGACAGCAGCTCTTCGATGACATAGGGGAACAGCCCGGGCAGTCCGTCGAGATCACCGTTCATGTCGCGCAGGTCCTCGACAAAGCGGGGGCATTCGAGACAGCGGTGGATGAACCGTTTTTTTCTGTTGAACAGCAGGTCCTGATCGTCTTCGCCAACGTACGGACACGATTCGGAATTGACCTGTTCCTGGTTCCAGCAGCAGCGTATATCCACGTATAAAGCACCCGAAAAAATGTTTCTTGATGGGACTTAGCGGGTAAAACAACGGGAATTATATCAAGAGTTGACCGCTTTGCAATGAAATGATTAATAAGATTGTGTTAGGGCAGCCTTTTTCCTTAACCCAGATTGACGGGAGCGAGGTGGATAAAGAGTGTAAGTGCTTGGCCTGAATAAGGGTTTCAGAAAATCTGAGGTTCACCCATAGGTAAGTCGGTGATTTTTTGAACCCTTAGGCAGGTCAATGACTTGCGCTATTTGCCGCCAAGGTCTCGCGGATCTGGGTTTAATTTAAAAGGGATTTGGGGGCGATTTGGCGGCTATGCAAACGGCGAATTTCCCCCTTGCCCTTGCCGCCTGCCGGTGGCATAGTCTCGGCCATGAACGAAAAACGTTACAACCTTTATTCGCAACAGCTCAAGGAACGTTTCAATGGCCGGGTGCATAAGATTTCGGTCGACGCGGGGTTCTCCGCGGGGTTCTCCTGCCCCAACCGCGGGGGGACCCGCCAGCTGGCCGGATGCCTTTTTTGCGACCCCAACGGATCCGGTTCGATCGGCATCGACCGGGAATTTCCGGTGGCCGGGCAGGTCGAACTCGGCAAGGAAGTGATGGTTCGCAAGTACAAGGCGAAGCAGTTCATGGCCTACTTCCAGCCTTTTTCCAACACCAACGGGCCGGTGGAGAAGCTGCGTGCCCTGTACGATGAGGCCCTCGGCGTCGACGGGGTGGTCGGGCTGGCAGTAGGGACCCGACCCGACTGCCTGCCCGAAGAGGTGCTCGACCTGCTGGCCGAATACCACCGGCGCACCTACTTCTGGCTTGAACTCGGCCTGCAGACCGTTCACGATTCCACCCTCGGCTTTCTTCGCCGCGGTCATGACTACCGCCAGTTTCTCGTGGCCTACCAGGGGGCGAAAGCGAGGGGCATCCGGGTGTGCGTCCACGTTATTCTCGGATTGCCGGGGGAAGACCGGGAGCAGATGCTGGCCACCGCCGATGAGATGGCGCGGCTGCGGGTCGACGGCATCAAAATCCATCTCCTCCACGTGCTCAAAGGCACCCCGCTGGGCGATCTTTACCAGCGCGGAGAGCTGAGCCTTTTCGAGCGGGACGAATATGTGTCGCTGGTCGCCGATTTTCTCGAACGGCTCCATCCCGATACCGGCATCCACCGGTTGACCGGAGACGGCCCGCGGGACCTGTTGCTGGCGCCTCTGTGGTCGCTGAAAAAATGGGAGGTGCTCAATGCCATCGACGCTGAAATGGCCGCGCGCGATACGCGCCAGGGAGCACGGTGTTCTTGTGTTTGAGGGTGCTGCGCTGTGGGGAAAATCAGGGGATACGAATCCTGTCGCCCGCGCCGGCTGGGCGGGACGTCAGTGCAGAAGAGTCGCGAGGGGGCCGTTTCAGGAAGTCTGGCTTCCGTGAAGGGCGACCGGGCTCTTGGTGATGGGCGGCTCGGCGGTGCTTCCCCAGGAGATGAGGAGGAGCGAAGCCCACATGACGCTTGCGATTATGACGAATGCTTTGAACATGAGCGGCAACATACAACAATTAAGATAGGGAAATCAAGACAAGATTAATGTATTACCCGTCTTGTGCTGCATTTTCTCTTCGTGGTAATTTTAAAAGTTGAGTGGTCAGTAATCAGTGGGCAGTTTTTGTAGGGTGGGCTCTGCCCACCGGTTTTGTGTTGCCGTAGTGGAATGGTGGGCGGAGCCCACCCTACGAAACCCGAACCCGTTTTCCCGATTTCCAAACGGCGCATCAAGAAAGTTGCATATATAAATGGATCTCTCCATGCTCAACCCGCAGCAGCAGGCTGCGGTGCGTCATACCGAAGGGCCGCTGCTCCTTCTGGCCGGGGCCGGTTCGGGCAAGACCCGGGTCATCACCAGCCGCATCGGCTACCTGCGGCTCGACAGGCAGGTGCCCGCTGACCGGATTCTGGCCGTCACCTTCACCAACAAGGCGGCCCGCGAAATGAAGGAGCGGGTCATCGAGCAGGTCGGCAAGAGGGCCGCCAAGGGGATGGTCATCTCCACCTTTCACTCCCTCTGCGTGCGCATCCTCAAAGAGGATATCGAGCTGCTCGGCTACAAAAAGAATTTTTCCATTTACGCCGCGGCCGACCAGAGCCGCCTGGTGCGCGACCTGATCCAGTCCGAGGCCGCCGACGGCCAGAAGTACGACGCCGACCGGGTGCTGTGGATCATCTCCGACGCCAAGAACCGGCTGATTCCCCCGGAGAAATTCGTGGTGGCCTACCAGGACGAGTACCAGTATCTCGCCGCCCAGGTCTACCCCCGCTACCAGAAGGCCCTCAAAGCCTTCAACGCCATCGACTTCGACGACATCATCATGCTCGCCGTGCGCCTGCTGAAGGACTACCCCGAGGTACGGGAAAAATACCAGGATCGGTTTCGCTACCTGATGGTCGACGAGTACCAGGACACCAACGCCGCCCAGTACCTGCTGCTGCGCCTGCTGGCCGAGAAGCACCGCAACCTCTGCGTGGTCGGCGACGACGACCAGTCGATCTATGGCTGGCGCGGCGCGGACCTGGGCAACATCCTCGATTTCGAAAAGGACTTTCCCGGAGCGATGGTGATCCGTCTCGAGCAGAATTACCGCTCCTCCGGCAATATCCTGGCTGCCGCCAACGCGGTGATCAAGAACAACACCAAGCGCAAGGAGAAGGCGCTGTGGACCTCCGGCGCCGCGGGCAGTTCGATCGAGTACCTGCGCTGCATGGACGAAGAGGACGAGGCCTGCCTGGTCATCGACCGCATCCACACCGAGCGCTTCAAGCAGCAGCTCAGCTACAGCGACTTCGCCATCCTCTATCGCACCAACGTGCAGTCGCGCGCCTTCGAGGAGCAGCTGCGCTACGAGAACATCCCCTACGTGCTGATCGGCGGCCAGCAGTTCTTCGACCGCAAGGAGGTCAAGGACGCGGTGGCCTACCTGCGGGTGCTGGTCAACCCCCGCGACGAGGTGAACCTGCTGCGCATCCTCAACTACCCGAAGCGGGGGATCGGCGAAACGAGCGCCGACCGACTGATCCGTTTCTCCGCCGAGCGGGAAATCCCGCTGTGGGAGGTTCTTTGCGACCCTTCCGGCGTGGAGGATCTCGGCGACAAGGCGAGCGAGGCGGTGGCCACCTTTGTCGCGATGATGGAGCGTTACCGCAAGGGCTTCGCCCGCACGGCCGATCTGGCCGAGACGACCAAGGAGCTCTTTGCCGAGATCAAGCTCGAAGACGAGATCTACCGGCACACCGACGACCCCAAAAAAGCCCGTCGCCGGGTCGAGAACGTGGAGGACGTGGTCAGTTCCATGCTCTCCTACATCGAGCGGGAAGAGCAGCCGTCCCTGGGCGGTTTTCTCGAAAAAGTCTCGCTCCTCGACCAGGACCAGCCGAATCGCGACAGCAAGGAGAAGAAGCTGGAGCAGGACGCGGTCATTCTCATGAGCCTGCATTCGAGCAAGGGGCTCGAGTTCCCGGTGGTCTTCCTGGTCGGCATGGAAGAGGAGTTTTTGCCCCACAAGAACGTGATCAACGAAGGTTCAGACGTCGAGGAGGAACGGCGTCTCTGCTACGTCGGCATCACCCGCGCCCAGCACCACCTGGTGCTGCTCGGCGCCGCCAGCCGCAAGAAGTACGGCAAGCTGCAGCCCCGCGTGCCGAGCCGCTTTCTCGAGGAAATCCCCGAAAACCTCCTCGAAAAGCGCACCAGCGAAGGCCGTCCCCCGGCCAGCGAAGAAGAGCAGGAGGAGATGGCCTCCGGCTTCTTCTCCAACATCCAGGCCCTGCTCGGGGATTAACTTCGGGGTTCCAAGTTCCAAGTTCCAAGTTCCAAGTTTCAAGTTCGAACCCCGAACATAGAACATAGAACATAGAACATAGAACATAGAACATAGAACATAGAACATAGAACATAGAACATAGAACATAGAACATAGAACATAGAACATAGAACA
>CALZIC010000321.1 GCA_945787285.1 uncultured Desulfuromonadales bacterium | reverse complement strand
ACTCCCGAGCCGTCCCGGCAAGCTCGCCTTTCCAGACCAGTCCGTAGGGGATTACAGCCCGGTAGCTGCCGTTCTGCACATTGGAGGCCGTCGGGGCGATGCCGTCGAGGGATAAAATTGTCAGGTCCCCCCCTGAGACCATGTCCAGCGGGGCATAGCCGATGGTGTTGGGATATCGCTTGAGCGTACTGCGGAGCTCCGGGGTCGTGAAGATCGTCTTGCCCGCAGGTTCGGCGATGTCGCCGAAGCCCGCAATCAGCTTATCGAGAATACCACGGGAGGAGTCTCCCGCCTCCCGCCCCGCGACGTAGATCCTGGTGTCGGGACAGGCCCCCAACTCGGACCAGGACGTAATGCGGCCGGAAAAGATATCGACCGCCTGGCTGGAGCTGATGCCGTCCAGGCAGGGCGGCACCAGATGGGCTGCGAAAACCACCGGTGAGTAAGCAAAGACCCGGTAGTTGAGCCCCAAGGCCTTCTCCTTTTCCTTCAGGGGGCGTGCGACGCGGCCCAGCGGGGCCATTCCGCGGGCTACGGCCTTGATTCCTCCTGTACTGCCGATGGTGTCGGGAACCTCGATGGACTCACCGGGGTGAGAGGCCTCAAAGGCCTGTGCCAGGGTGCGCAGCAGTGCCTGGCTGTCGCCTGTGCCCGGTATGATCAGGGCGTGGTCGGCCAGGGCCGCAGAGGAAACGAGAAACAGCAGGCCAATGGCCATAAAGAAAGAGAGCCGGGTGCTCACGGTTGAAACCTCCTGGTTGCGGTGCAGTTCGGGGTAGACATCGGCATGTTGTGCAAAATATGTTCCGAACAACTCGACCCTCCAGAGATCGGCTCCAAGTATTGAATATGCTGTTTTTTCACAGAAAACGGCTATCGGTGAAGGGGACCTGCCCCCCCCCCTGCTGCTGGCGCAAGTGACGACTCAATGACCAACTGTCAAAATTCTTGATGGGGGTCGCACTTAGAAGCTAATATTTTCTGGACGCTTGACAGTAAAAAAGCCCCGCAACGTCGGTTGCGGGGCTTAATATCTCAGGCAGGATAAGGGACAGACTCCTAGCCCCCCCGCTTGTATTTATAAATCGCCTTCAATTCAGACAGAGCCTTGCCATCGCCGATAATGGCCAACCGATCGCCCTCTTCGAGCAAGGTGCTGCCGTTGGGGGTAAAGGAGCGACTCCCGCGGCTCAGCAGAACCACCAGGCAGCCCTGGGGCAGATCGACGCGGCTCAGCGGCTGGTCGATCATCGCCTCGGTCGGCCGGCCGGCCTTGATGCTAAGAGATAAAAAGCGGTCTTCCCGGCAGAGGCTCTCGCGCAATTCATGATCGTTTCTGGCCTCCTCCCAGTTGTTGCGGAAATGCTCATCGTCGACCTTTTCGGCGATCCTGGCGAGGATTCGCAGATGCTGGGCGGGGTTGCTATCCGGGCTGACCAGAAAGAACAGGGCCTTCACCTCCACCTCTTCCTCCTCGCCACTCAGGTAGCTGCCGGCAGTCATGAGAATCCCCCTCTTCGATCGCACCAGCACCATCTCGGGCTGCTCGATGCGGTCGGAGCGAAAATGAGGGAGGGCGACACCGTGGGAGACGGGGGTGGCGCCGATGCGGGTCCCTTCGAGGATCTGGTTTTCGATCTCCTCGGCAGGCAGGGGCACCACGGTGCGGAGCATGTGCGCCACCTTGCGTACCAATTTTTCAAAAGAGACTTCGCGGTCGATGTCGAAAACGGTACTGCGCGAGACGATTTCGTCGAACGGGTCTTCCTCGCGCAACCCCTTTTCCCTCAAGATACCGCGAAGCTCCGAGTCGAGACCGGCGTGCCGGTTCCTCCCCAGCCGCTCAAAGAGATGGTAAATGGCTCCGGAGCGCCCGGCCCTGGCGCGCCCGTAATGGACGTACCAGAGGGTGGAAACGACGATCAGAGCGGTGGAAAAAAGGATCGGCAGGGCGCCCATTTTGAGAATCAGGACAAACGGGGCGATGACGCCGACAATCTGCATCCAGGGGTACCAGGGGGACTTGTAGCCGGGGTCGTAGGAGGTGATCTGGCTTTCGCGCATGACGATGACCGCCACACACACCAGGGCGAACATGAGCAGCTGAAAGGCGCTGGCCAACTTGGCGATGCGCAGGGGGTCGAACAGAACGATGATCAAAACCACGGTCGCCAGGGTGACTAGGATGCCGGGAAGGGGCGTGCCGAACCGGCTCAACCTTCTGAAGCGGCTGGGGAGCAGATGGTCCCGGCTCATGGCCAGAGGATACCTTGAAGCGCTCATCAGTCCGGCGTTGGCCACCGACACGAAGGCCAAAAGGGCCGCCACCGAAAGGAGAAGCGCACCGTAGGGGCCCATTGAATGACCAGCAGCGGTAGCCACCGGGGTCAGGTTTCCGGCGAGTTCCTCCGGGGGGACCAAGCCGACGATGACGCTGGTGCCCAGGGCATAGACCAGCACCGCGGTGATCAAGGCCAGGATCACCCCGCGAGGGAGGTTCTTTTCCGGGTCCTGCACCTCCTCGGAGAGGCTGGCCACCTTGGTGACCCCCACGTAGCTGATATAGACCATTCCGGCGGTGGCCATGATGGCGTCGAAACCCGCGTCGAAAAAGCCGCGGAAGTGCGCCGGCTCAAACGCCAACGCCCCGTCGAATAGAAAAATCGCCAGAATCGCCAGCAGTCCGAAGACCAGAACGACCTGGAAACCGCCGGTTTTTTTGGCCCCGAGAATATTGACCCCGCCCAGAAAGAGGGCAATGCCGACAGCGACCGGAACGATTTGAAGATCAGGGAAGTACAGGGCGATATAGGCCCCCATGCCGACCAGGGCGAAGGCCACTTTAAGAATGAGCGCCAACCAGGTGCCGATGCCGCCGATGGTACCGAAAAAAGGGCCGAGCGACCGGTCAAGAAAATAGTAGACTCCGCCGGCGCGCGGCATGGCCGTGGCCAGCTCGATAATACTGAACATGGCCGGGACCAGCGGAATGGCGGCGATCAGGTAGGCCAGCACCAGGGCCGGACCCGCCTCGACGGCGGCGATACCCGGCAGCAGAAAGAAACCGGCACTGAGGGTGGCCCCGGTCGCGATGGCATAGACATCGAGAAGCCTCAGCTCTTTTTTTAACCGCTTGTGTTTGTGGAGTCCGGTCAACGGTCTCTCCTGTACGAGATAAGGGTAGGACGCCAAAAATCCGAACGGCAGCGGCCGGTCAAAATGGCCTGTGCGGAAAAACGGAAGGGCGAGTTCTGCATTTTCCCCAAAAAACCACATCTTGTCAAAGCATTGTCCCATTTTCCCGCGACCGGTTCCAGATGGAGGATCCAGGTTTTAATTTCCGAGGGCCCGGGTTATAATTTGACCATCTTGCCACGGGGCACCCCGTTGGCCTGAACCGCGCCCCTTTTCACTCCAGGAAAGCCCCATGTTTCGTGGTCATGCTCCATTCAAACTCCAGCCGCAGGCCGCAAGCACCGCAGGTACCTATGCCCTGTTCGCCTTTCTGTGGATTCT
>CALZIC010000320.1 GCA_945787285.1 uncultured Desulfuromonadales bacterium | reverse complement strand
TAGAGCAGCAGCTCAAGGGGCTCAAGCTGGCGGCCGAAGCCGGCATGATGGTCAAGATCAACCATGTCTATATCCCCGGCGTCAACGACCATGAAACCCTCGACCTGGCCGTAAAGGTCCGTGAGCTGGGGGCGACTATGATGAACATCATGCCGGTCATACCGGTCGGGATTTTCAAGGATATTGAACGGCCCTCGGACGCGACCATGGAGATGGTGCGCAACCAGGCCGAACTGATCCTTTCCCAGGCCCGCCACTGCAAGCAGTGCCGCGCCGACGCCGCCGGGGTGGTTGGCCAGGATATCGACCTGGACGCCCTCGAATCCCAGGCGAGCTGAAACTGAAAAGACGGCCTCTCGCCCGTTCGCTTTGCTCACTCGAGCACGCAGAGAGCACAGAGGAAAACATTAAGACCGGAAAGCAGCAAAGAACGGATCGCCAGGTATCACATGCTCTGATTGCTCCCGAGCCTTTCTCTGCGACCTCTGCGTGCTCTAGCGAATGCAATGAGCGGGCGAGAGGCTGATTTTAAAAGGACGTTTTCCCTTATGAACGAACTTCTCGACCTGACCATTGCCGCCCTGATCGACCGTCATCCCGAGACCCGGCCGGTCTTCGCCGCCCACGGCCTGGAGGCCCTGGTCAGCGAGGACGGTTTGCGGGTGCTGGCCCCCTTTCTCACCCTGGGGACAGCGCTGCGCAGTCGGGGGATTGCCGCCGAGAGCTTTCTGCGCCTGCTGCAGGAAGTGGTGGTTGCCGACGAGGTCCTCGAAGCGCCGGGGCTGGGCGATATCCGCAATGCGGGGGAACTGACCCTGCTGGCCTTGATGCCCTGCGGCCTGAAAGTCGCCTTCGGCCGGGCGATCAGTAGCTTTCTCGAAGATTTGAAGGGTCGCGAGGGGCTGCAGATCACCTACGCGGTGGAAGGGAACCTCAACCAGGAACTGTCCTACTACCCCTATGCCGATACCATCGAGACGGTGGAGGAGTTGCCCGACATCATCGTTTCGGCCGATTTCAACGTCTTTTATTATCACCGCTTTTACAAGCGTTTCGTCGAGACCGGAGATTTCGTCAGCTACGGCCAGGTGCAGCCGACGGCGGCGTTTGCTGCGGCCGGCCTGCCCGATCCGCAGAACCAGTATTTCGTCTTCGGGGTCAACCCGCTGGTGATCGTCGCCGATCTCGAAAAAGTCGGCGACCGGCCGCTGCCGACCTGCTGGGAAGACATCCTCGACCCCATATGGGCGAAGGATGTCACCCTGAGGGGGAACGCCGATTTCTTCTGTCACGCCGTGCTCCTCCCCTTTTACCAGGAGGGGGGCGACGAAGCGCTGCTCAGGCTTGCTCCCAACGTCCGCCAGGGGCTGCATCCGGCGCAGATGGTCAAGCAGATCGACGGCGGAAAGGGAGGGGCGCTCTACGTGATGCCCGAGTTTTTCGCCCACCGGGTCAAGAACAAGGACAAGATCGCCATTATCTGGCCTGAAGACGGCGCCCTGGCCAGCCCGGTGACCCTGCAGGTGAAAAAAGAGAAGGTTGAGGATCTCAAGCCGGTGCTCGACTACCTGACCGGACCCGACCTGGCGGCCGCCCTGGTCGATGCGCGCTTTCCGGTGCCCCATGCCAATGTTGCCGGTGAACTGCAGGATGCGCCCCTCAAGTGGCTCGGCTGGCAGTGGCTGCGCGAGAACGATATCTTCAAGGTCAACGCCGAAATCGATAAGGTCTTTCTGCCGGCCGTGCAGGGAGTTCTCAAGTGAGGCTGGTCACCGTCGCAGGGCCGCCATCCTGCGGCAAAACCTCGGTCATCCTGCGGGTCGCCGAAGGGCTGGCGGCCGAGGGGCTGAAGATCGGGGTGATCAAATTCGACTGCCTGCTGAGCGATGACGAAAAGCGCTATATAAATGCCGGCATCGTGGTGAAGACCGGCCTGGCCGGGGGGCTGTGCCCCGACCACTTTTTCATTGCCAATATCGAGCAGGGGGTGCAGTGGGGGGTGCGTAACGGGTTCGACCTGCTGATCAGTGAAAGCGCCGGCCTCTGCAACCGCTGCTCGCCGCATATCGACCAGGTTATGGCCGTCTGCGTGGTCGACAACCTGAGCGGAGTGCATACCCCGCGCAAGATCGGCCCGATGCTCAAGACCGCCGACGTGGTGGTGGTCACCAAGGGGGATATCGTCTCCCAGGCCGAGCGCGAGGTCTTCACTTTCCGGGTCCGGCAGGTCAACCCCCGGGCGGCGGTGCTGCCGGTCAACGGCCTCACCGGCCAGGGGAGCCTGCTGCTGCAGCGCCACCTGCGCAGCGCCCCGCAAGTTGCGACCCTCGAGGGGGAACGCCTGCGCTTCTCCATGCCCGCCGCCCTCTGTTCCTACTGCCTCGGCGAGACCCGCATCGGCAAGGACTGCCAGATCGGCAACGTCAAGACCATGGATTTCTCATGACCTCAGAAGAGCTGTTCCATCAGAGCGGGCGAAAGCTCCTGCAGCAGCGCCCCTATCTCAGCGACTTTTTCGCTGCACTCGGCCTGCCGTCCCCGGCGGGCGCCCAACCCCTTGACGATTTTCTTTCTGCGCTGCCCACAGAGCAGCTTCTCGAGTTCGGCCTGGACAAAGAGGCGCTGGCAGCACAATTGCTGGCCTTCGTGCAGCAGATGGACCAGTTCAGCCGCGGAGCCGCCCGACCGGTCAGCAAGGTGACCCTGGTCGGAGGGCGCGACAAGCAGGGGAGGCCGGAGAAGATCCGGCTCGATCTGCGCAGCGGCGACGTGGTCTGCGTCGTCGGCCCCACCGGATCGGGCAAAAGCCGTCTGCTCGGCGATATCGAGTGCCTGGCCCAGGGCGATACTCCGACAGGGCGGCGGATTCTGGTCGATGGAGAGCCCCCCGACGAGGCGGCCCGTCTCTCGGGAGAGCAGCGGCTGGTCGCCCAGTTGTCGCAGAACATGAATTTCGTCATGGACCTCTCGGTGCGGGAGTTTGTCACCATGCACGCCGAAAGCCGGCTGGTCGCCGATATCGACGCTGTGGTCGAGCAGGTCTTCGCCACCGCCGTCGATCTGGCCGGCGAACCTTTTACCCTCGACACCCCGGTCACCGCCCTCTCCGGCGGCCAGTCGCGGGCCCTGATGATCGCCGATGTGGCCTGCCTGAGCGCCTCGCCCATCGTGCTCATCGACGAGATTGAAAACGCCGGGGTCGACCGCCGGAGGGCCCTGGAGCTGCTGGTGAAAAAGGAAAAGATCGTCCTCATGGCCACCCACGACCCGCTCCTCGCCCTCTCCGGCGACCGGCGACTGGTCATCCGCAACGGCGCCATCGCCGAGGTCATCGAAACCAGCGAGGCCGAACGGGCCGGGCTGGGCCAGCTTGACATCCTCGACCGTAAGCTTGCCCGGCTGAGGGATCAGGTGCGGGGTGGGGAGCGGATTGAGTTTGATCTGGCGTCGTATTTTCGAGAGGACGGAGGGTGATATGGCAGAATCAAAGGCGGCCTCTCGGCCTTAGCGAATGCAATGA
>CALZIC010000319.1 GCA_945787285.1 uncultured Desulfuromonadales bacterium | reverse complement strand
AAGCCGTAATCGGATTTAACCGAGTGGGCGACTTCGGTAAAGCGGCGTTCGACCCACTGACGGATGAGGTAGTCGATGGTGGAGGTGAAGAACTCGGGCTGGCGGCCCTCGTCGTGGAACTCCATGTTCCAGGTGCCATTGGGGTACATCTTTACCCAGGCCACTCGGACGTTATTGGCGAAGCGGTTGTTGGCCTGGATCGCCATGAACATGGCGATCAGGGCGATGACGGCGAGGACCATGGAGACTGCGAACCAGCGGTTGCGATCGACGACGATATGACCGTCTTTCATGGTCTTGCTCCGCAGCTGCTTGACCAGCTTTTCATCAACCACGGTTCCGGGCCGGGTCCGCCCTGCTGTTTCTGTTTTCTCTTTTTTCCTGAACATTATCCTGTTCCCCTCTTAGTTATTTCGGAAGGACTTTCCCAACACCTGTGAGGCCGAAGGCCAAACCCCGAACCGCGCTCCCAATACCTCCAACGCCTCCGGCGATGGACGAGGCAAACTGGCCGGTGGAAATAAGGGCCAGTACCCCGATCAGGAGGAAAGACAGGAGGCCGAAGCTATCCGACAGGTGACGGACTTCGAAAAAGTAGGCCTGCCCGGGCGGAACGCTGAAGGAGGGAAGATTGAAGAAGGCTTTGAGGACAATCGCCACCAGGACGAGATTCGCTCGGGCCATAACCCCGTAAATCAGGAACCCGAAAAAGAACCGGAGCCAGCCGTCGAAAAGCCAGGAGAGCCGCTCGAACATGATCATGGGGATGAACATCCAGCCGACCATTTTGGCGATGGCATATCCCCACAAGGGGTCGAAGTGTACAAACGTACCAAAAGTTTCACAGCTTTTGTAACTGCCAATATTATCAATATGTTGCGGGGAGAACAGCCTCGATAACTTCTGCCCAAATATAGAAAATGGCAATCACGTTGGCATTGATTTTATTGCGTTTATAGGACCCTATGAAACTTTCGGAACATTTGTACGGTTACACCGATAGTGGCGATATCACCTCCGTTTAGCGAATATAAAATAAAAACCCACGTTTTATTTACTCGCTGGTGAGAAAGCCGATTTGTGGTATAGTATCTCAAGGTACTACCTAGTAATAATGAGCGAGGATTTCAGTATGGCGACATCGGTCAAACTTGACGACGATTTAAAAAGTCGGATCCAGCACCTGGCTGACATTCGGCAGCGTTCAGCGCATTGGATTATGCGCGAAGCGATCCGCGATTATGTTGAACGCGAAGAAGCACGAGAGGGTTTCAAGCAGGAGGCCTTGGCGTCTTGGACAGCTTATCAGGAAACCGGGCGGCACCTGACAGGCCAGGAAGTACGTAACTGGTTGAATACCTGGGGTACGGATGAAGAAAAAGAGATCCCTCAGTGCCACGAGTAATTATCACGGAAGGCGCAGCGCAAGGGTTGGAACGCTGTCGGCGTTTTCTGGCAGAAAAAAATCCGCAGGCGGCGATGCGTGCCGGTCAAGCGATAGCGCGTCAATTCGCGCTTCTGGAAACGGAACCAGAGGTAGGCAGGCCGTTTGACGATCTTCCAGAACTTCGCGAGTTAATCATCCCATTCGGAGACTCTGGTTATGTGGCGCTTTATCACCACGAAGTAAATGCCGATTCGGTGTATGTGCTTGCCTTCCGGCATCAGAAAGAAGCAGGCTACTAATAGGGGTTTGAAGTCCAATGGTACGAAAACGTACGCTAAGACCTCACCCCCAAAACACAAGCCAAAGGCCATCCGTTTTCCATTGCAAGAGCCACGGCTCTTTTAGCATGACCACGCCCTCTTCTGGTCCCGGTATAAATCTTAGCCTGGCTTTTCTCCTTCACGGCAAAACCCAGAGAATTCAAATACTGTCGAGGTTTTTTGCTAAGCACCACATAGGGGCCACCGCACCAAATGGGGAAAAGTGTGCGACTACTGGAGCGAGAGAACGAAACACGAATCAATCCAGTTCCTCAACGTTCCTTCGGATCTTCCATGCTACTTCCAAAGCTCTTCAAATCGATTAGCAGCCGTTCGGGTGTACGGGCGGTATGCTTCGGATCTCGATGACCAAGATAATCTTGCACGACGCGCCCGGGCGCCCCGTTGTTTGCCAGGTAATACCCGCAGCGATGCCGCAGCATGTGCGGGGTCACGTGACCCAACCCTGCCGCCCCGGCCGATCGGCTGACGATATAAATCACCGCATGACGGGTCAAGGGCCCTTGCCGTTCTGAAACAAACAACCAGGGCAACGCATCATTTCGGGTCCGGAAGTAACGCTTCAAAAGCCGTAACTCCTGCCCCTCGATGGGCTGCTCTGTACTCAGGCCTCCTTTGATCCTCTCCACCCATATCCTGGAGGTCGCCAGGTCCAGGTGGGAAAGCCTGGTCCGGCAAAGCTCCGTTTCCCGGAACCCATGCCGGTACAGCATCATGATCAGCGCTTGGTCCCTTTCCGGATACCGGCTTTCTTTGCAGCTTTCAAAAGCCGCTCGATCTCCGGTGGGGTCAGATAGTCCAACATTGCTATGAATAGCTCATAACATCAATCCCATGTTCATCCAAGGGTGTATACACCCCGTCACACTAAGACTCTTCCTGGTTTCGCGATTGCGTATATCTACCTGTATATTTTTCTTATACACCCGGACACAGCAGGTAACCTTTCAGAACTGATGCCCTTTTTAGGATTCATCCCGAAAGGACAGAAAATGCCGGCGCCAATGGGTGTATAAGATTTTCATACACCCCTCCCCTCGGGGGATCCCTTCTCCTTGGCGTTTCCCTTCATTATTAGGCAGTTAAAGCTTTTCCCCTTCAGTTGTTTTTTTGGCACGTCCGCTGCTTATTGATATTTACACATTTGAGCAAATTTACTCGATGGGCTATCTAAATGTTTAAGAAAGGAGCAGAGCCATGAAAGCTACGCATCGGTTGATGGTGGGAATCTCGACGTTCGCAGCAACGGTCTCCCCGGTACTCGCAGCAGGTGGAGGCGCTGAACGCCACACCAGTCTGGCGGCCTGGATCTTTCTGGGGTTCTGCGCCCTGGTCGTGGTGGCCCAGCTGATACCGGCAGCGCTGCTCTTCATCGGCATCATCAAAGGGGTCTTCCAAAGAACCAAGGAGAAGTCATCGGTCCCAACCAAATAACCCGTTCGGAGGCAGGTCAAGCGACCTAAACCACTTATACAGAGGGAGAGATTACCGTGCGACATTTGAACAAAAGACTGCTGTTACTCATTCACCTGGCATTGGCGAGTCTGCTCTGTGCATCGATCGCCTGTGCCATGGAATCGGAAGACTGCCTCGGCTGTCACAGCGAAGCGGACGAGGTCGGCGAAGAACTTTTCATCAACGGAACCACCTTCGACACCACGGCCCACGCCGAAATGGGCTGCGCCTCCTGCCACGAGTCGGTCACCGACGAGCACCCCGATGACGGCATCACCCCCTCCAAGGCCAGCTGTCAGGACTGCCACGACACCATTTTTAAGGAATACAGTCTCAGC
>CALZIC010000318.1 GCA_945787285.1 uncultured Desulfuromonadales bacterium | reverse complement strand
AAGTCGCCCCGCTACGACGGCGAAGTCCTCGAGGTCGGTCCCCTGGCCCGCATGCTGGCCAGCTACGTCTCCGGCGACAAGCAGGTGCAGGGCATGGTCAACGGCGTGCTTAAGGAGTTCAACGCCTCACCCGATGCGCTCTTCTCGGTTCTCGGCCGCCACGCGGCGCGCGCCATCGAGTGCAAGATCGTCGCTGAAAAGCTCAAAGAGTGGGTACTGCAGCTGGTCCCCGGCGCTCCGACCTTCACCGATTTCCCCCTCGAAGTCACCAGTCGCGGCATGGGCCTGCACGAAGCGCCCCGCGGCGCCCTGGGGCACTGGATCGTGGTCGAAGGGGGCAAGACCAAGAACTACCAGGCCGTGGTTCCGACCACCTGGAACGCCGGTCCCATGGACTCCAAGGGCCAGCCCGGCCCCATCGAGCAGTCGCTGATCGGCACCAAGGTCAAGGACAAGAACAATCCCTTCGAGCTGGTGCGAATCGTTCGATCCTACGACCCCTGCCTCTCCTGCGCGGTTCACGTCGTCACCCCCAAAGGCGAAGACCTCGGCCGTTTCGTCGTCGGAGCCGAGTGATGGAGGCGGCCCGTTTCAACGGTAGGGGCGCGGCATGCCGCGCCCAGGGCGACCCCTGGGTCGCCCCCGGCCGCCCGCCGGTGCTGGTGATGGCGGTGGGGAACATCCTGCGCAAGGACGACGGTTTTGCCGACGCCGTCCTGGCCGAGTTGGAGAAGCAGCCCCTGCCCGAGTCGGTCGAACTCTTCGACGCCGGGACCAGCGCCATCGACCTGATGGACATTTTCAACGGCCGACGCAAGCTGGTGGTGATCGATGCGGTACGCGGCGGGCAGGCGCCCGGAACCCTCTACCGTTTCAGTCCCGAAGAGGTCGAATCGGGGGCGCTGCCGATGAATTCGCTGCACCAGGTCGGTCTGCTCGAAACCCTGAAACTCGGAGAGCTGGTCGACTGCAAGCCACAGCAGACGGTGGTCATCGGCGTGCAGCCCGAAGACACCGGCCTCGGCATCGGCCTGTCCGAGCCTGTGCAGGGGGCTGTCGCCCGCGCCGCCGAACTCGTATTGAAGGAAATTGAATAAACAATCAGAATTCAAGAAGATAGAATCCGGAATTCAGAAGGATTTATTCTGACTCCTGAATTCTAGCGAATTTTACAAGGAGCAATCGATGGCTATTTCACGACGCAAGTTTTTGAAATTCAGCGCAGGAGGGGCCGCGGCCCTGGGCGTCAACCTGTTCGATAACCCGATGATGAAAAAGGCTTTCGCCGCCGCCATCCAGGAGACCCCGGTCATCTGGGTTGCCGCCGGAGCCTGCAGCGGCTGCAGCGTATCGCTTTTGAACGCCCTCTCGCCGCGCATCCAGGACGTGCTGCTCGACCAGGTCCTCCCCGGCCATCACATCGAGCTGGCCTTTCACCCGACCGTCATGGCCGCCAGCGGCGACCTGGCCATGAAGGCGATGTACGATACCGAAGAGAAACCGTTTATCCTGGTGGTCGAGGGGTCGGTGATGACCGCCGACGGCGGCCGCATGTGCGAAGTCGGCGAAAGCCACGGTCACGGCATCCCCGCCACCGAGCATATCAAACGGCTCGGGGGCAAGGCCAAGGCGGTTCTCGCCGTCGGCAGCTGCGCCTCCTACGGCGGGGTTCCGGCGGCCAGCGAGAACCCGAGCGGTTCGATCGGGGTGACGGAGTTTTTCAAAAAAGAGGGGATCACCACCCCGACCATCAACCTCCCCGGCTGCGCCATCCAGCCCGACTGGTTCATCAGCACGGTAGCGGCGATTCTGCTCGGCGGCCCCGAATCGGTCAAGGTCGATGCCGACGGCCGTCCCGAGATGATCTACAAAAAGCTGATTCACGACAACTGCCCGCTGCGCGGTCATTTCGACGCCGGCCGCTTCGCCGAGAAGTTCGGCGACCCCTACTGCCTCTACAAGCTCGGCTGCAAGGGCCCGGTCGCCCATGCCAACTGCCCCGAGAAGAGATTCAACTCGGGGACCAACTGGTGCATCGACAACGGCCATCCCTGCAACGGCTGCACCGAACCCGACTATCCATTCGATCAGACCATGTGGGGCACGGTGCCGATTCAGAACGCCACCCCGCCGGCAGCGTATCCTCCCATCTTCACCGACAACAAGAAGTCGATCGATGTCACTCCGGGGTATGCCGCCCTGGCCGGTATCGCGGCCGGCGTGGTCGGAGCCAAGGTGCTGAAGAAATCGGACGATAGCGAGGATCGGCAAGGGGAGGAGTAAGGAATGAAACTCGACCGCAGAAAATTTCTCAAAATCGGGGCGGTAGCCGGCGGCACGGCCGTCTGTACCACCGCCACCCCGGCGCAGGCCAGGGAGGCCAGGGAGCCCGATCCGAACTGGTACGGGATGCTCAACGACAGCACCCGCTGCATCGGCTGCAAGGCCTGCCAGGTCGCCTGCAAAAAGGAAAACAAGCTCGAGTCCGAGTCGACCCTCGGCGACCAGGCCCAGCTCGGCAAGGCGATCTACGATTCGCCCCGCCAGCTTTCCGAGCACACCTATACCCTGATCAAGATGGCCAAGGATGAAAAGACCGGCGAGTCGACCTTCGTCAAGCAGCAGTGCATGCATTGCGTCGACCCGGCCTGCCAGTCGGCCTGCATCGTCGGAGCTTTAAAAAAGCAGCCCGACGGCTCGGTCAAGTACGACTCGGATCTCTGCATGGGCTGCCGCTACTGCATGGTGGCCTGCCCCTTCAGCGTGCCCCAGTTCGAATGGCAAAGGGCGATTCCGTCGATCAAAAAGTGCACCCTGTGTTCGGAAACCCGCCTCTCCAAGGGGCAGCCGACCGCCTGCTCGAGCGCCTGCCCGGCCGGGGCGATCACCTTCGGCAAGCGCGACGAGCTGCTCAAAATCGCCCGTCACCGCATCGAGGCCGAACCGGAGCGCTACCTCGATCACATCTACGGCGAGCGGGAAGTCGGCGGCACCAACGTCTTCTACCTGACCAAGCCGCAGATGCAGTTTGCCGGTCTGGGGTTGCCCGATTTCGGCTACAAGGCCGTCTCGGGGGTAACCGAGAGCATTCAGCACCGTATTTTTCAGTATTTCATCCCGCCGATCGCGGTGTACAGCATTCTCGGCGGCATCATGGCGTACAACCAGCGCCGCAAGAAGAACGCCGGTATCGAAGGAGGCGAAGAAGATGAGTATTAAAGCAGCGCCCTTGCGGCAGAAATTCTTCACGCCCAATGTGGCGATCCTGCTCTTTTTCATGGGAGCCGGGGCGGTCTTCGCCTTCTTCCGGTTCTTCTATGGTTTCGGCTCGGTGACCAACCTCAACCCGTCCTATCCCTTCGGGGTGTGGATCGCCTTCGACGTCGCCTGCGGAGTGGCCCTGGCCGCCGGCGGATTCACCACCGCCGCCATCGTCGAGATCTTCGGCCGCGAGAAGTACCATGCCCTGGTGCGCCCGGCGATCCTCACCGCCTTTCTCGGCTACTTTCTGGTCGGCCTGGCGGTCTTCTTCGACCTCGGCAAGTACTACAACATCTGGCACGCCCTGGT
>CALZIC010000317.1 GCA_945787285.1 uncultured Desulfuromonadales bacterium | reverse complement strand
CCGGAAAAAATCTTTTCCGGAATCATTGAGCAACTCACCCCTTAAGAAGGTGAACAGATGGCTGAAAAACTCTCTCGCAGTACTCTTCTGGGAAAAGTAGCCAGCTATACCGAGGTTCTTGAAAAAGATTCGAAATCAAAAGCCTTCATCCCCCTGGCCAGCACCTATCTTCAATTGGGCATGCTCGACGATGCCCTCGAGGTCGTCAGCAGGGGGGTCCTTGATCATCCGAATGCCTCCACCGGTTTCACGGTCCTTGGTCGAATCCAGGCGCAGCGGAGGGAGTTTGGCGAAGCGGTCGTCGCCTTCCAGAAAGCCATCGAACTCGATGACCAGAACCTCCATGCTTTAAACGGACTCTCCCGCTTGCTGCTGCTCTCCGGGGACCGGGAGGGGGCCTCCGCCCTGATCGAGCGTACCCTTTCCATCAAACCGGATGATCCGGTCGCCTTGAAAATGCAGGGTTCCCTAAGGGACACACCCTCCGCTGCCGACCCTTCGACTTCAACACGGGGGGAAACAGCGCCTTCGTCCAATGCGGTCGAAGTTGATCCTCCTGCACCGATCGCCACGGCAACCATTGCGGAGATCTATGTCGGCCAGGGGTATCCGGAAAAGGCTCTCAAGGTCTACCGTGATCTATTGCGGGCCAATCCTTATAATGAAACGATTCGCCAGAAGCTGGTCGACCTTAAAGAACAGGTCGATCGGGGCGCCGGCCTGCAGAAAGCACCTGTCGATGAAGATCGTTCAGAAGCGTCTGAACTGACCGCAGGGCAGGCCGAGATGGCTCAGGGCCATCTCCAGGAGGAGGGGGAATGTTTAAGGAGATTCTTCAAGGTATTGTTGAGGGAACCGGAGGGGGAGTCGGCGCCGTTCTGATGGGATATGACGGCATTTACATCGATCAGTATTTTCTGCCTGTTGACGGGGTAGACCTGCAACTGATTGCCGTTGAATACGCCAATGTGCTCAAGGAAATCAAGAAAACGGCCGAAATTCTCAATACAGGGAATATGGAAGAAGTGTCCATCGGGACAGGACGCTTCTACGTTCTGGTGCGAACCCTTTCGGATGAGTATTTTGTCGCTCTCACCATCCGTCGCGAAGGGAATCTCGGAAAAGGTCGCTACCTGCTGCTGCGCGAGTCCGGCGCCCTGAAGCAAGCCCTGTCCTGACGGAGTTGTCATGAAGGTACTGGTTCTTCACGGTCCAAACCTCAACCTCCTCGGTACCCGGGAGCCAGGGGTTTATGGCAGTGAAACTCTTGAAGATGTTAATCGCAAAATTTCAGCATTGGCTGATGACCTCGAAATGGATGTGACGTTTTTGCAGTCAAACCACGAAGGGGTACTCATCGATCGCATTCATCAAGCCCGTGAAGACGGGACCGACGCCATGATTATCAACCCCGGTGGGCTGACCCATACCAGTGTATCACTGCGTGATGCTATCGCCGGTGTCGGACTGCCGACGGTCGAGGTGCACATATCCAACATTCATGCACGGGAGAGCTTTCGGCAGCACTCCTATATTGCCCCCGTGGCCATCGGTCAAATCTGCGGCCTGGGGTCCACCGGATATCTTCTCGCTTTGCATGGCATTTTAGCCAAAATAAAAAAATAACCATTGTGCATGAAAAATCCATATGATAAAAGACAGATTTACCCAAGTTGAAAATCTGCTTGAAGCATGCAATGTCGATGCTTTCGTCTTTTTTCACCTGCCCAATATCCGTTACCTGTGTGGCTTTTCAGGATCGGACGGCGTGCTTGTGGTCAGCCGCGAGGCCAGTTGTTTCCTGACCGATTCGCGCTATACCAGTCAGGCGGGGCAGGAGGTCAGCGCGGACCAGATTCGTGAGCATCGCGGCAAGCTGGAGGGAATTCTTGCCTGCATTGGTGACTTTGGCTGCCGCCGGGTCGGCTTCGAGTCCGAAGTCGTTCCTTTTGCCACCATCGAGCAGCTCAAGGAAAAAGGGTCTGACGAGATCGAATGGGTTCCCGTCCGCGCCGAGGTGACACGACTACGCGGTGTCAAAGACGCCGTTGAGATCGATGCCCTCAACGAGGCGGCGCAACTGAACGCCGAAGCTTTTGAAACCGTGCTTCCGCTGATTCGTCCTGGGGCCTGTGAGCGGGATATCGCTCTGGCCCTTGAATTCGAATTGAAGCGGCGCGGAGGAGAAGAGAAGGCCTTCGACTTTATCGTCGCTTCGGGCCCTCGCGGTGCGCTGCCGCATGGAGTGGCCAGTTCCAGGCAGATTTGTGCCGGTGATCTGGTCACTGTCGATTTTGGTACCCGGGTCCGTGGATATCACTCCGATGAGACGGTCACCCTGGCCGTGGGTGAGGTTTCCGATCGTCTCAGGGAGATCTACGACACGGTCCTGGAGGCCCATGATCGTGCCATCGCCCTGGTCTCCCCGGGGGTTCCGCTCAAGGAGGTCGATGCTGCTGCGAGGGACTACATTGCAGATAAGGGGTTCGGTGAGTTTTTCGGGCACGGCACCGGCCATGGGGTCGGTCTGGAAGTGCATGAATTTCCGGTTGTCTCCGGAAAATCCTCAGATGCGGCGAGGGAAGGAATGATCTTTACCGTCGAGCCGGGTATCTATATCCCCGACCTTGGAGGGGTGAGGATTGAAGATACGCTCGAGGTGACTTCCGACGGTTGTCGTCGAATTACCCGGATTCCCAAGGAATTCAGGACGCTGCCGGCTTAGGCTGGCCGCACGGGACAAGGGTGTCCCCGCACCCGGTCAACGGGTCAAATTATTATCAATCAGGAGGATTTATACTTATGGATATCAAGGACCTCAAAACCCTTATTAAAGTTGTCACCGATACGGACATCACCGAGTTTGAAATCGAAAACGCCGACGAGAAGATCGTCATCAAGCGCGGCACCAACACCCAGGTCGTGCAGGTTGCCGCTCCTCAGCAGTTTGCTCCCCAAGCTGCAGCTCCGGCACCGGCCGCGACTGGCGCTGCTGCTCCCGCTCCTGCAGCAGCTGCAAAACCGGTCAACGATAAGTACGAGACGATCACTTCGCCCATCGTCGGCACTTTTTACTCTGCTCCCTCTCCCGAGTCCGACCCCTACGTTGAAGTCGGTGCGGTTGTTGAGGGCGGGCAGATCCTCTGTATTGTTGAGGCGATGAAGTTGATGAATGAAATCGAAGCTGATTTCAAGTGTAAAATCATTGAAATTCTGAAGGAAAACGCCCAGGCTGTCGAATTTGGTGATCCTCTCTTTGTCGTGGAAAAACTCTAGTGTCGTGTCAAGTGTGAGGTGTATGGTAAGTCGTCGTAATTTTTTGCCTGGTCAATGAAAAAAAATTCTCGACTAGCCGTAGCTTAATCGGGATTTTTTTGAGGCAGAGCAGGTGAAAAAGGACAAGACTTGGCCGTACACAGCACAGATGACACGATACTGAATTTCCAGAGAAGAATTGGCTGTGTCGGGCCCATCGCGACGCATGGCGTCATGCTGACCATGGTTGCCCGTACACGTTGCCCAGCACCGTTTTCCAGGAGACTCTCATTCGATGTTTCATAAAATACTGATCGCAAACCGTGGCGAGATAGCCCTGCGCATCATTCGGGCCTGTAAGGAACTCGGCATTAAAACCGTGGCGGTGCATTCGGATGTTGACAGCGAAGCACTTCACGTCAAACTTGCCGATCAGAGTATCTGTATCGGCCCGGCGCCGAGCGCCAAAAGTTACCTCAATATGAAGGCCATCATCAGCGCGGCGGAAGTTGCTGACGCCGATGCGATTCACCCCGGTTACGGCTTTTTGTCCGAAAATGCCGAATTCGCCGAAATCTGCGGTAACTGCGGACTTACCTTTATCGGCCCCACCGCCGAAAACATGCGCCGCATGGGGGACAAGATCACCGCACGCCAGACCGTGGTCGAAGCCGGGGTTCCGATCCTTCCCGGTACCACCGAGGGCGTCCATTCGGTTGAGGAAGCCAAAAAAATCGCTGCTGGTATAGGCTATCCGGTGATCATCAAGGCTACAGCCGGAGGCGGCGGTCGCGGTATGAAGGTGGTGCACTCTCCGGCCCATCTCGGCAACGCCTTTGCCGCCGCCCGTTCTGAGGCGCAGGCCGGTTTTGGCAACCCCGACGTATATATCGAAAAATACTGCGAACGCCCCCGGCACGTTGAAATCCAGATTCTCGCCGACAAGCATGGCAACGTTATCCATCTGGGTGAGCGCGACTGCTCCATTCAGCGTCGCCACCAGAAGCTCATTGACCCGTGCTCAGCGAGGAGCTGCGCCAGAAGATGGGGCAAGCTGCGGTGGATGCCGCTAAAAAGGTCAACTACTCCAGCGTCGGCACCGTCGAATTCCTGCTCGATCAGAACGGGGATTTCTATTTCATGGAAATGAACACCCGCGTGCAGGTTGAGCATCCCGTCACCGAAATGATCACCGGTGTCGATATCATCAAGGAGCAGATTCGCAGCGCCGCAGGGTTGCCGCTTCGATTCAAGCAGGAAGATATCAAGATCAGCGGGCACGCCATCGAATGCCGCATCAACGCTGAAGATCCGGTGAAGTTCACCCCATTCCCCGGCAAGATCGACGGCTACCACACCCCCGGCGGGCTGGGTGTTCGGGTCGACAGTGCCGTGTACGACCAGTACACCGTGCTTCCGCATTACGATTCGATGATCGCCAAGCTGATCGTCCACGCCGACACCCGCGAGGAAGCGATCAAGAGGATGGCCCGGGCCCTCGATGAGTACATCATTGAAGGGATCAAGACCACCATTTCCTTCCATCAGCGCATCATGAGCAACAAGGAATTTATGGAAGGCAACGTCGACACCAGTTTTCTCGAAAAGCTTGTGTTGTAAAAGAGCTACCCTGATGGTCCGCTCGTCGGCCATCGAGTAAAAGTTACAGCGGGGCCGGGTTTTTACCCGGCCCTTGCTGTTTAGCCTGAATTCACGGATTCGGGTTTAAGCAACGGAGCGTTGTATGTCTCAACGCCTGTCGAACTCTCGGGTATGACGTGGTGCGCCGATTAACCGGGGGCAGGGCGGTGCTGCATGACCACGAAGTCACCTATTCGGTTATTGCTGAGGACAAGGGAGGCCCTTTTCCCGGCGGCATTCTCGAGAATTACCGGATCATCGCCGGGGCTTTGCAGCATGCCCTGAATGGTCTCGGCCTCCCCACCATCCTCGCCCCTTCCCGCAGCCCTGACAAGGCGGGCAAGGGGGCGCGGCAGAGTGCCTGTTTTACCGCTTCGTCGAGTTACGAACTTACCTGCTTCGGCTGCAAGATCACCGGCAGTTCACAAAAACGCCAGAGCAAGGCTTTTCTACAGCATGGCTCGATTCCCCTCGATCTTGATTGCGCAAAGCTCTTTCAGGCCCTCGACACCGAAGGGGCGGTGTCGCCCGAGGAGGGGGGGCGTATGCTGGAGCGTCATATCGGGTGGATGAACCGCTGGCTTCCTGTTCCGGTGACCCGGGACCAGGCCGAGACCCGCTTGATCGCCTCTTTCAGTGACGTCCTGGGAGTTGAGTTGCAGGAGGACGACGTTGCACCCGACGAGTGGCGTATGGCTGAAATGCTGGTCAAAGAAAAGTACGGCAACCCGCAATGGAACCTTAAGGGAATTCGAGCTGCCTGACCTGCCGCGATCCTTTTGGCGTCAGCCATCAGGCATAACCCGGAGCCGGCGGGCGCTGGTTTGCCCCTTGTATTTTCCTTGGCAGCGGTGTAGATTAGGCCATCCTTTTACTTATCCGTGCGAGATTCATGAAATACCCTCTCTGTCTGTCTATATTTCTGCTGATAATGGTTTCGGGGGGGACTACCGAAGCTGCAAGGCGGGTTGATCTAAAGACGGCTGAGCGCCTGGTGGTGGAGCGCAACCTCGACCTTCGTGCCGTCAGCTTCGACGCCCGCGCTGCCGATTCGGCCGTTAAGCGCGAGTATGGTATCTATGATCCGCGCCTGAACCTTTCCTTTACCGAGGCAGAGAGCCGCGATCCCCTCAACCTGCAGTTCTTTCGATCCAACAGTGCTTCGGAACTGCGCGATTTTTCAAGTTCGCTGATCCAGAAGCTCCCCACCGGGGCGGACCTCTCTCTCAGTTTTACCGATAATCGCCAACGTACCCTCACCCGGCCCAAGCCCGAGATCAACCCCGCCTACGCCAACGAACTCAAGCTCGGTCTGGTGCAGCCGCTCCTCAAGGGGTTCGGTTCTACCGTAACCGAACAGCAGATCCTTTTTGCGGTCACCGACCGGAATATTGCGGTTCAGGACCTGCGGGAAAAGGCCTTTGGCCTCGTAGCCGATGCGCGCAACGGCTATTTCAATGTGCTGCGCTTTCGTGACGATCTCAAATTTCGTAAGACCTCGGTCGCCCTGGCCAAAAAAGTTGTCGAAGACAACCGCGCCAGAGAAAGGGCCGGGGTGCTGCCGCCCGTCGAAGTTCTGGAGGCGGAAGTCGGCCTTGCCAAAAGAGAAATTGAGCTGCTCGATGCTCGAAAGTTGTATGAAGACGCCCTCGATCGCCTGGCTTTTCTTCTCGACCTGCCGGATGAAATTGAGATAGGCGAAGAGCTTCTTGCACCTCTCGATGTCGAATTCAGTGAGGAAGAGGGCTATCGTTCTGCCTTGGTTAAGCGACCCGAGGTACAGCGCCGGATGCAGCAGATCGAGAAACTCGATCTGCAAAAGACGGTGAATCGGAACGAGATTTTGCCCTCTGTTGACCTCGATGCGAGCTATTCTCATAAAGGTCTTGGGGAGGACATCAATGACGGTTTCGACGGTATTGCCTCGGATGAACTGCGCAACTGGGCCGTCGGGTTAACCCTCAGCTATCCCCTGGGTAACAGGGACGCCCGCTACGAACTAGCAAGGACCGAACAGCTCATCAAGGGCGAGCATGCCAGGCTGCGCCA
>CALZIC010000316.1 GCA_945787285.1 uncultured Desulfuromonadales bacterium | reverse complement strand
TCTCTGATCATGATTTATTTATTACAACAACAATTGGGGTTGCATTATATCCCAATGACGGTGAGTCACCAAAGTCCTTAATAGAGAGTTCTCGGTCGGCCCAAAAGCAAGCTAAGGCCAACGTAGGAAAAAATAATTACCAATTCTTCTCGAAGGAGATCAATGAAAAAGTTGTTGACCAAATGCAGTTGGAGCTCGAAATACATACTGCAATTGAAGAAAGACAATTCAATATGTTCTACCAACCTAAACTCGATGTCGGTACTGATTCAGTTTTAGGCGCAGAAGCATTGATTCGTTGGGAACATCCGACAAAAGGGATGATTTCTCCTGATGATTTCATTCCGGTTGCCGAAAAGACAGGGCTGATCGTTCAAATAGGCAAATGGTGCTTGCGGACCGCTTGCAAACAGGCAAAACTATTGCTTGAACAGGGCGTCCCAGATAGTTTACGCATTGCAGTGAATGTCTCTGCGGTCGAGTTCGCTGAAAAAGATTTTGTAAAAACAGTCGTCGAAATTCTAAAAGAAACAGGTCTTCAAGCAAGACATCTTGAAGTCGAAATTACCGAAACCACAGTTATGAATGATCTGGATGAGTCCAGGAAAATAATTGACGATCTAAGATATCAGGGGGTCACGGTCGCATTGGATGATTTCGGTACAGGCTATTCCTCATTTAATTATCTGGGAAAACTCAATCTCGATGTCCTTAAGCTCGACAGAAAATTCCTGTCTGAGGCAATGGGTAATGAACGTTCGCGTACATTGTATGCAGGCATTGTAGCCATGGCGCATGAAATAAAATTAAAGGTTGTCGCAGAGGGTGTTGAAACTCAAACGGAATACAATTACGTAAACTCTTTGAATGTAAGTGAAATACAGGGATATCTACTGAGCAAACCAATAGACGCTTCTCGGATGACGACTTTTCTATTGGCCCCGGAATCGCGCGATTTCCTGGCCAATTAACCCAAATCCGCGAGACTTTTCCGGAAAATAGCGCAAGTCATTGACCTACTTAAGGGATCAAAAAATCACCGATTAACCTATGGAGGCCTGCATCGGCGACGCCTTGACAGCAACCAAAATGACTCAGAATTAACTGACACGATTAACCAAACGGGGCACAAGTCATTTAGGTCAAGCAAAAATAATTTTTTTTGGTCTTCATGGTCAACAGCGTCCCGATTATTGACGGCGACGGCAAGCCTCAGGGCTCCCTGACGACCTTCGACGATGTTACCGAGCTGGAGAAAAAAAACATTCAGCTGGTCGAAACGGTCGAACAGCTCAAGTTCTCCCGCGACCAGGTGCAGCTGCAGAATGTCGAACTGGAGCGTCTGGCCACCTGCGATCCCATGACCGGCCGTAATAAGGAGGTCTGCTACGAAGAAAAAACGGAGCAGATGGAGGCCAGTGGCGTTAATTTCTAATTGAATGGAGGTTGCGCCTGAAAAGGGTAGTCTGGTAAGATTAAAAATACATAAATAAAAAACAGTAATCCTTCTCCGTTTCGTTTTCACCCCTATTTAACCCAAAACCGCCAGACCCTGCCGGCGCCCTGGTCTCGCGTATCTGGGTTTAAAGGATTACAGAAAACATGCGCATGACCGACGACACTCCCGTTCCCTCGATATCCGATGCCTTACTTTCGGGTCTTTTAAGCCGGCATCAAATGGATGTTCAGTTAACCCCAGGAACATGTCAATTTGTCGATGTCGGCAGTTTCATCATCAAAAAATCTCAAGAAGGTTTTATTGCCGCCCTGCTGGGTGCCGGGGTGGGAGTCGCCCTGTATGACAAGACTGCCGGGGTGGGAGGCATTGTCAGTATCCTGTTGCCTGAACCGGTCGGGAGATGCTCCCGGTGGACTCCCGGAAACTATGCCCGTTCAGGTCTGCCGCTTTTTATCGACAAGCTGGTTGAAGCGGGAGCTTGCCGGGAGCGCCTGGAGGCGAGTGTGGCCGGAGGCTCGTGCTTCGGTCATGTTGCCGGAAAGGTGGCCACACCCCACCTCGGGGGGCAGACGGCCGACGTTGCGCTGGCCATTTTACAGCGGGAAGATATCCCTGTGCAGCGGGCGAAAACCGGCGGTGCGAACCACTTGTCGATGTTGCTCGATACACGCAGCTGGCAGGTTTCCATTGAGTTGTTGCAGGAGGCCCCCCATAAGTCTGAGCCGGCCACCGGCAGAAAGCCTACGGCAGAGGAGATTGAGCAAGCCATTGCAGCAGTAAAGCCGATCCCTCAGGTGGCGCTTAAAATCATCCAAATGCTGGGCAATGATAATGGCAACCTCAAATTCTCAGACCTGGCCGCGGAGATCAAGCGGGATCAGGTGATTGCCGCCAAGGTTCTTCGCTTCAGCAATTCGGTGCTGTTTGGGTCCGGCAGGGAAATTGCCTCTGTTGAAAAGGCGCTGGTGATGCTGGGGGAGCGCAACCTGTTGCAGATTGTCGCTTCGGCGTCCATCGATTTTATCTTCAGCGGTCAGGAAAAAGGCTACGCCCTCATGCGGGGCGGCCTCTATAAGCACGCCCTCGGCACCGCCTATGCCGCCCGAGAGATTGCCCAATTCACCGGTTGGGTCGACCCCGCTACGGCTTATACCTGCGGGCTGGTCCATGACATCGGCAAGGTGGTGCTTGACCGCTTTGTGGCGGAGTCCCGGCCTTTTTTCTACCGGGAAGTTGCAACGGGGGGGAGCGACTTCACTGAACTGGAACGCCAGTCCTTCGGTTGGGATCACGCGGAGGTCGGCAAACGCCTGGCCCTGCAGTGGCATCTGCCGGAACCGCTGGCCGTGAGCATCGCCTATCATCACGGCCCGGAACAGTCCCCGCCGGGCAATCGCATTCTGGTCCACATTGTTTACCTGGCCGATCTGCTGGCCACCGCCTACATGGCCGGTGTGGAGTTGGAAAAAGCCAGCGCAGAATCACTCGAACGGAGGCTGGAGACCATCGGCCTGCGCTTTTCCCAGCTGCCCATGATCATCGATAATGTTCCCTGGAAGAACCTGATGTACATGTAACCTCCCCCGGAGGGACTTGGTTTATCCCCGGCGCCAGGCGTGGAACTTCTCGACCCACTGCAGCAGCCTGACCGGCACATGGGCCTTTTTCCATTCGCCGGCCGCCATTTTGTTGATTTCTGCCAGGGTCGGGTAAATGTGGATGGTGCCGAGGATCTTGTTCAGGCCGAGGCCGTGCTTCATGGCGCTGACGTATTCGGCGATGATATCTCCGGCATGGGGGCCGACGATGGTGACCCCGAGAATCTTGTCGCTGCCCGGTTGGGTGAGCACCTTGATGAACCCTTCGGTCTCCCCCTCGGCGATGGCCCGGTCGAGTTCGGCCAGCTCGAAGCGGGCCACTTCGAAGGCGACCCCCTTCTCCTTCGCCTCCATTTCGTTGAGTCCCACCCGGGCCACTTCGGGGTCGACGAAGGTGGCCCAGGGAATCACCCGGTAGTCGGCCTTGAACTTTTTGAAGGAGCCGAACAGGGCGTTGACCGCGGCGTACCAGGCCTGGTGGGCGGCGGTGTGGGTCCGAACAGGGCGTTGACCGCGGCGTACCAGGCCTGGTGGGCGGCGGTGTGGGTGAACTGGTACGGCCCGGCCACATCGCCGGCGCAAAGGATGTTGGGGAAGTTGGTGCGCAGAAACGGATCGCTTTCGATGGTGCCGCGCTCGGTGAGCCTCACCCCGAGCTCCTCGAGGCCGAAACCCCTGGCATTGGCGGCCCGGCCGACTGCGACCAGAATCCTGTCAAAGGGGATCTCGACCCTGTTCCCCCCGTTTTCGCAGACCAGCACCGGCTGCTCGCCGTCGATGCGTACCTCCTTTGCGGCATGCCCGGTCAGCACCCGCACCCCTTCCGATTCAAACCGCTTGCGGACCAGCTCCGATATTTCTTCATCCTCGCGCCCCATGATCCGGGGCAGCATCTCCACCTGGGTGACCTCGCTGCCGAGCCGGGCAAACGCCTGGGTCATTTCGCAGCCGATGGGGCCGCCGCCGAGGACGATCAGTCGTTTCGGCAGTTCGCGCAGCTGCCAGAGGTTGTCGGAGGTGAGGTACTCGACCTGGTCGATTCCCTGTATCGGCGGCACGAAGGGGCGGGCCCCGGTGGCGATCACGATGTTGCGGGTGGTCAGGGTGCGATCGCCGACTTCAATCGTGTAGGGGTCTTTAATGCGCGCTTCGCCGGTGATGACCTCGACGCCGAGTCCGCTGTAGCGCTCGATCGAATCGTGGGGTTCGACGGTGCGCACCACCTTCTGCACCCGCTCCATGACCTCGGCAAAGTCAAAGTCGACCGAGGCCGACTTGAATCCGAACTCCTGCGCGCGGCGGCTGTAAGCGAGCATTTTCGCCGAGCGCAGCAGCGCCTTGCTCGGCACGCAGCCGGTGTTCAGGCAGTCGCCCCCCATCTTGTCCTTTTCGATCAGGGCGACCTTGGCCTTGACCGCGGCGGCGATGTAGGAGGTGACCAGCCCGGCCGAGCCGGCGCCGACCACCACCAGGTTGTAGTCGAAGCGTTTCGGTTTCGGCCAGTCGCCGAGGGCCTTGCGTTCCTGGACCAGATCGAGAATCTTTTTGGAGATCAGCGGAAACAGGCCAAGCAGCGCGAAGGAGATCAGCAGCCCCGGCGAGAGGATGCCGGAGAGCGATTCGATCTTGCCGAGCTGGGTCCCGGCATTGACGTAGACCAGGGTGCCGGGGATCATGCCGAGCTGGCTGACCCAGTAGTAGGTGAGGGTGCGCATGGGGGTCAGGCCCATGGCGAGGTTGATGACGAAGAAGGGGAAGATCGGTACCAGGCGCAGGGAGAAGAGGTAGAACGCCCCCTCTTTGCGCACCCCTTCGTTGATGGCGGCGAGCTTGTCGGCGAAGCGGTTCTGCACCGCATCGCGCAGCACGAAGCGCGAGACCAGAAAGGCCAGGGTGGCGCCGATGGTACTGGCGAAGGAGATGGTGACAAAACCGACCGCCAGCCCGAGCAGGGCGCCGCCGGCCAGGGTCATCACCGCCGCGCCGGGAAGCGACAGGGCGGTGACCAGGATGTAGATTCCCATATACGCGGCGATGGTCAGCAACCGGTGATCGGCGTAGAAACCGGCAAACGCCTGCTGCTGCGATTTCAGGTACTCGAGGGTCAGGTACTGCTGCAGGTCGAGAACGAAGAACATGCCGATCAGCACTGCAACGAGTGCGACAAGTATGATTTTGGGCCGATTGCCTTTCATGGCGGAAGTGTCTCCTTGCAGGGGCTGCCCTGCTAATAGTCGATGTCGACCTGCAGTTCAAAAAGGGCGCGCAGGGTGGCGATGCCGCGGGCCAGCGGTCCTTCGTCCTTACCCAGCCGCGCCTGCATGATGGCGCCTTCGAGAACTGATACGGCGAACTCGGCCAGCTGCCGCGCCGGCAGGTCGCTGCGCACTTCTCCGCTTTTCTGGGCGCGGCCGATGGTATCCTGCAGTTTTTCAATCCAGGTGCTGAAGACCGAGGACACCAGCTCGGTATAGGCGGGGTCGCTGTCGCTGGCCTCGAGGGCGGTGTTGCCGAACAGGCATCCGCCGACGAAGTCGCAGTCGCTGTGTTTGGCCAGGGCCCGGCGGAAAAAATGGTCCAGGCAGGAACCCGGCGTCGCTCCGGTGAGGGCCTCATCGATAAAGGCCAAAAAGCTGTCGCGTTCCTGGCGAAGCACCTCGAGGCCCACCTCGTCTTTGCCGGGAAAGTGGAAATAGAGACTCCCCTTGGTGACCCCGGTTTCCTTCAGCAGGTCGCTGACGCTGGTTCCCTTGAAACCTTTGCGGTGAAAGGCTCTGGCGGCCCGGTTCAGAATTTCCTGTCGCGTGCGTTCTCCCTTGTCTCCCATGTAATGCCTCTTTAAAACCTACCGTTCGGTTTGTTTCTTATTAAACAATTACCGCAGTATGGGGGTTTGTCAAATAACTGAATCGTGAGGAGTGAGGAGAAAATCGGCACATGGTGTAACAAGCTAACGAATCCAGAAAATGAGATGGTGTCAGCTCTTGCGGAGCCGGACTCGCGTTTCGTAGTAGGGGGTGCCGCAACCGACTTCGCTGACCAGGTCGCGGGTCAGCAGGTTGACCCCGCTCCCCGACTCGAGCCACTTGCCGCGGGGAAAGACCAGGGTGTCGCGGCGCTGGTCGCCATCGAGGTGTGCCGTGGCCCGCACCTGCCCCAGGTCGTTTTCGACAAACACCTCGTCGTTTTCGGATATGCCGAGGGCGAGGGCGTTATCGGGGTGAATGCGGATCACGGCGAGGCTCTGCTGGTCGGCCGGGGTCATCTCGGAGCAGAGCCACTCCGGCGGAGAGATCGAAAGGAGCTGCAGGGGGGTGGTCGAATTGGTCATTCTTTCGGGCAGGTCGAAGCGGGTAAGAAAGCGGTATTTTCCCGAGGGGGTATCGAACCGGTGGTCGGCGTAGGGAACCATGGGCGCAGGCAGGCGGTAAGGGCCCTGGCGCAGCGCCTCGAGAGTCACCTGGTCGCAAAGGGTGGG
>CALZIC010000315.1 GCA_945787285.1 uncultured Desulfuromonadales bacterium | reverse complement strand
GCGGCTTCCTTGGCATGGTAGGTGATGATCAGGTCGGCCCCGGCCCGCTTCATGCTGACCAAAGTTTCCATCATCACCCGGTCGCCGTCGATCCAGCCCTTTTCGGCGGCGGCCTTGATCATCGAGTATTCCCCCGAGACGTTGTAGGCGACCAGCGGCAAATCGAAGCGTTCCTTGAGATCGCGCAGCATGTCGAGGTAGGAAAGGGCCGGCTTGACCATCAGGAAGTCGGCGCACTCGGTGACATCGAGGGCCGCCTCGCGGAAGGCCTCGATGCGGTTGGCCGGGTCCATCTGGTAGGAGCGGCGGTCGCCGAACTGGGGGGTCGACTCGGCCGCGTCGCGGAACGGGCCGTAGTAGGCGCTGGCGTACTTGACGGCGTAGCTCATCACCGGGATGTGGGAGAAGTCGTTGGCGTCGAGGATTTCTCGGATGGCGGCGATGCGCCCGTCCATCATGTCGCTGGGGGCGACGATGTCGGCGCCGGCCCGGGCGTGGGAGAGGGCCTCGGCGGCCAGCAGCTGCAGGGTCTCGTCGTTGTCGACGTCCCCGTCCTTGATGACGCCGCAGTGGCCGTGGTCGGTGTATTCGCACATGCACACGTCGGTGATGACGGTCAGTTTGGGGACTTCCTTCTTGATGGCGCGGATCGTCTCCTGGATGATGCCGGTCTCCGAGTAGGCGTCCTGCCCCATCGGGTCTTTCTCTTCGGGGATGCCGAACAGGATTACCGCCGGAATGCCGAGCTCATGCACTTCTTTGGCCTCGGCGACGATGTGCTCGATCGACTGCTGGTAAATGCCGGGCATGGAGACGATCTCTTTTTTGATGCCGGTGCCGAAGGCGCTGAACATCGGGTAGATGAGATCGTCGACATGCAGATGGGTTTCGCGGACCATGCGGCGGATGTTGGCGGTGCGGCGCAGGCGGCGGGCGCGGTATTCGGGGAAAAACATGAAAACACCTCCGTTTGAGGTTCGAGGTTCAGAGTTCGGTGTTCGAGGTTCGAGGTTCGAGGTTCGAGGTTCGAGGTTCGAGGTTCGAGGTTGGAACGTCGAACTATGAACCCGGAACGAAGTAGTCAACCATGGCAGCCACCATCGCCTCCAGGGTCGAGTCCTGCGGCTCAATGGCCACCTTGAGACCGCGATTTACAGCGGTGGCGGTGGTCAGGGGGCCGATGGAGACGACCGTCACCCCTTCGAGCAGCGAGAGGGCATCGGCGCCGAGCAGATCGAGCAGGTTGTTGACCGTTGACGAGGAGGTGAAGGTGACCGCGTCGATCTGTTTTTGCTGCAACTGGGTGCGGATGTCCTCATCCAGCGCCTCAGGAGCGAGAGTCCGGTAGGCCAGTGGTGCAGCCACGGTCGCCCCTTCGGCTCTCAGGGCGCACGGGATGAGGTCCCTGGCCAGCTCGGCGCGGGGGTAGAGGATGCGCTTGCCGGCCACCCCCTGCTGCCTCAGGAGCTCCACCACCCCTTCGGCCCGGTAATCGCCAGGAACCAGATCGGGGCGGATGCCTCTGCTCTCGATGGCCGCCGCGGTCTTGGGGCCGACGGCGACCACGCTGGTGCCGTGCAGGGCCCGCGCGTCCAGTTGCGCGGCCTGCAGGCGGCCGAAAAAGGCCTTTACCGCATTGGCCGAGGTGAGCACGAGGTAGTCGGTTTCACCCAGGCGGGCGATTTCAGCGTCGAGTTCCTCCCAGCTTTGCGGCGGGACGATTTCGATGACCGGGCAGGCGATCGCCTCGGCCCCCTGTTCTTCAAGCAGGGCGGAAAAGGCGCCTGTCTGCTCGGTGGTGCGTGTTACCAGGATGCGTTTGCCGAACAGCGGGCGCTTGTCGAACCAGCGCAACTCTTCGCGCAGCGAGACGACCTCGCCGACGACGATGATGGCCGGCGGCTTGATCTGCGCCTCGGCCACCTTTTCGACGACATCGCCGAGGGTGGCGACCAGGGTCTGCTGGCGCGGGGTGGTGGCCCAGCGGATGACCGCCACCGGGGTGCTGGCAGGGCGTCCGTGGGCGATCAGTTGTTTCGAGATCAGCGCCAGGTTGGCCATCCCCATGTAGAAGACCAGGGTGCCGACGCCGGTGGCGAGCTTTTCCCAGTCGAGGCTCGACATCTTCTTTTCGGGGTTTTCGTGGCCGGTCACCAGGCCGAGGCTGGTGGTGTAGTCGCGATGGGTGAGGGGGATGCCGGCGTAGGCGCCGGCGGCAAAGCCGGAGGTCACCCCGGGGACGACCTCGAAGGGGATGCCGGCCTGCTGCAGGCACAGGGCCTCTTCGCCGCCGCGTCCGAAAATATAGGGGTCGCCCCCCTTGAGGCGGACCACCACCTTGCCCTCGCGGGCCTCGGCGATCAGCAGTTCGTTGATCTTGTCCTGCGGGCGGTGGTGATTGCCGGCTTTCTTGCCGACATAGATCCGCTCGGCATGCTCCGGCAGCTCTCGGAGAAAGGCCGGGTTGGCAAGGTAGTCGTAAACGACCACATCGGCACGTCTCAGGCAGTCGCGTCCCTTGACGGTGATCAGGCCGGGGTCGCCGGGGCCGGCGCCGATGAGATAGACAATTCCTGTTTTCACTTTAGCCATTCTGCCTGAAAAGCGGCAGGGGCACGGCATGCCGTGCCCCTGCGGACAAAAGGGAGGGCGGTGCCAAATCCCTCAGACGTCTTCGCGGGTTTCGTTGAAGGTTTCGTGCTGGTAGACCTCGTTTAGAATCTTGCCTGCTCCCTGGATGATCAGGTCGTCGGCCAGCGAGATGCCGGTTGCTTCGGCCTCTTCCGGCTTGCAGGTGGCGGTCTTTTTGAGGAATTTCTGGCCGTCGACACTGGAGACGATTCCGGTCAGCGTGAGGGTCTCCCCCTCAACGGTGCCGAAGGCCCCGATCGGCACCTGGCATCCCCCTTCAAGGCGGCGCAGCACGGCCCGCTCTCCCTTAACCGCCGCGGCGGTTTCCGGATGGTTGAAAAAGTCGATCAGGGCGTTGATTTCATCGTCGTCGATGCGCGATTCGAGCCCCAGCGCCCCCTGGCCGATGGCCGGCAGGGACACCTCGGTGGGGAGGTACTCGCTGATCTGATTGGAGAAGCCGAGGCGGTTCATGCCGGCCGCGGCCAGAACCACGCCGTCGAGGTTGTCTTCGGTCAGCTTGCGCATGCGGGTTTCGACATTGCCGCGGATATCGACCATCTGGAAGTCGGGGCGCAGGTGGAGCAGCATCGCCTTGCGGCGCAGGGAGGATGTGCCGATGCGGGCCCCCTGGGGCAGGTCGCGGAACGAGGCGAAGCCGGGCTTGAGGATGATGATGTCGCGGGGGTCTTCGCGCTCGGTGATGCAGCGCAGGGAGAGCCCCTTGGGGAAGATGGTCGGCACGTCTTTCATCGAATGAACGGCGATGTCGATTTCACCGCGCAGCATCGCCTCTTCGATTTCCTTGACGAACAGCCCCTTGCCGCCGACCATGGCCAGCGGGACGTCGAGGATCTTGTCCCCCTGGGTCTTGATCTTGGCCAGGGTGACCTCCAGGCCGGGGTGCTTCTTTTCGAGTTCCGACTTGACCCAGTTGGCCTGCCAGAGTGCCAGTTGACTGGCGCGGGTGCCGATGCGCAG
>CALZIC010000314.1 GCA_945787285.1 uncultured Desulfuromonadales bacterium | reverse complement strand
TTTTCGCACCTCGTCGCGGATGCTGCCGCCGCGGATGATCGCCTTTTCCACCTCGGCGGGGGGGTAGCCGATGCCGGTGCGCAGGCTGAAGCGGTCGAGCTGCGATTCGGGCAGGGGATAGGTTCCCACCTGTTCGACCGGGTTCTGGGTGGCGATCACCAAAAAAGGTTCGGGCAGGGGGTAGGTCACTCCTTCGACGGTGACCCGCATCTCCTCCATCGCCTCGAGCAGGGCGCTCTGGGTGCGCGGCATGGCCCGGTTGATTTCATCGACCAAAACCAGGTTGTTGAAGATCGGCCCCTGGATGAACTTGAACTCGCTGCTGCCGCGATCGAAGATGGAAAGTCCGGTGATGTCGCTCGGCAGCAGGTCGGAGGTGCATTGGATGCGTCCGAAGCTGAGGTCGAGTATCCGCGAGAGGGCCAGGGCCAGGGTCGTTTTGCCGAGCCCCGGGATGTCCTCGATCAGCAGGTGCCCGCCGGAGAGAAGGGCGATCACGGCGAGGCGGATCGCCTGGATCTTCCCCTGCAGGTATCGCCCTGCCAGGGTGTCGATCACGTGCAGGATGCGTTCGCGGTGGGCCAGCTTCGGGTCGGTGTTTTCAGTCATGGCAGCCTGTGTGGGGGTGTTTGAGTGGTTCTTAGGGAGCAGCCTGGTTGAGCGACCAGTCGTAATCGAGGTAGTCGACCCGGTAGTCTTCATCCTGGAGAAACAACTTTACCTCGGGATCGGTGACGTAGGGAAGCAGAAAAGAGACGCCCCCCCCGGCCCATGCGTCGAAGTGCTGTTTGTCGAACTTGAAAATCTGCGACAGGTAGACGGTTCGTTTTTCCCTGTCGATGCGCAGCCCCTTCTCAGGCTGGGCGGCCAGCCTCTCTCCCTGCTCGCCGAGTTGCCGGTCGATCTGTTGCGGCGTATAGGGCTCGGGGCGCAGGTCGGCGCATGAAACCGAAGCGCAGTTGATGCCGAGGTGGATGCGCAGGTCCCGGTAGCGCTCCACCAGGATGTCGAATTCAATTTCATGCAGGCTGTGGGGGCGCCCGCCGACCACGATCGCTTCGCGCTTCCAGGGCTGCCCGAGCCAGTGGATGGCCCGGGAGCGGATCGAGTCGACCGGGTAGTGGTCGAGAATCGTCTTGATGGCGGCGATGTTGTAGACGTTGATCCAGAACGCCATCGCCTCGTTGGCGGTTTTCAGCTCGGCCGGGTCGAAGGCGGCCAGGTCGTCGAGGAGGCGCCGGTAGGGGGAGTCGGGTCGATTTTGCTCGGAATGCCAGAGGCGGTAGTCGACGGTGTTGGCGGGAATGCCGTTGATCACCTGCCCGGCTTCAAGGTAGTGCTCCAGTAGCTGGCGATAGTCGGCGAAATCGAATATGGCGCCCCGGGCGCCGGGGGCAAGCAACAGCAGCAGGAGAAGCAGCGGAAGACTCCGTCGGACCATGACCGGCCTCCTCGTCCCATCCATCGTTTTCGGATGGCGATTTGCTAATGGGTGCGCAACCAGTATAGCATTTCCGGCATTTCGCAAGAGGACGGCGGCCGAAGGATGCCGCCGTTTTTATGGCGACAAGCCATGGTCGCCCTCTCGTTAGGCGTCGGTCTCCTGGCAGAGGATCAGCAGGTAGCCGTCGGGGTCGTGAAGCCAGACCTCGCGGCGGCCGAACTCGTCATCCTCGAGCTCGTAGAGGGTGTGCAGTTTTTTGCGCTCGATGTTGCGCACCACCGGGGCCAGCTCGGCCAGGGTGAACTCGAGGGTCATGCCGACCCCGCGGGGGTGGCGGTCGAGGTTCTGGAAAATGAGCGGATGGCTGGCCTCGAGCGATTCGATCTGGCGGAACAGCAGGGTCGCATCGCCGCGGCGCAGCAACAGCAGGGGGGGGCATTTCTTCCCGGGGAAAAGGCGCTCGATCGGCATCTCCAAGATGTCCCGGTAAAAGGCTTCGGTGCGGTCGAGGTCCTCGATGCCGAGGGTCAGTGTCATCTCCATTGTGGCTCCTTTGGTTGCGGACTTAATTAGCACGCTCCCAGCCGGATGGCAAGGATCGAAACCGTGAAAGTTGACCGGTTCGGGCAGCTGTGATTTAATCGGGATGTATGAATCAGGATAGCCAAAAGAGCATCGCCTATCTGGCCCTGGGTTCCAACCTGGGCGAGCGTCTCGAGGCGCTGCGGGGGGCGCGGTCGGCCCTCGATCAGGAGCCGGAACTCGCCGTTCTCGGCTCCTCGGCACTCTACGAAACCGAGCCGATCGGAGGGCCGTGCCGGCAGGGACCTTATCTGAATGCGGTGCTGAAAGTGGCCACCGCGCTCGATTCGTTGGCATTGCTGCAAGTCTGCCTGGCCGTCGAAAACCGTTTCGGGCGGCGTCGGCAGGAGCGCTGGGGAGCGCGCACTCTCGATATCGACCTCCTTTTTTACCAGGACCAGGTGCGCGATGACCCGGTCTTGACCCTGCCCCACCCGCGTCTGCACCAGCGGGCGTTCGTGCTGGCTCCCCTCTGCGACCTCGATCCCCTGCTGGAGCATCCGGGCCTGGGGCGCACCGTCGAAAACCTGCTCAACAACCTCGAAGACGACCAGGGCGTTTGTCGGCTTCGCGATACCTGGTGATAGAATGATTCGTCTGCTGATCTTCATGCTGTTCTGTTTTCTGGCCTACACCCTCTATACCGCGGTCATGCGCTCCCTGTCCGGCGGCCGCAAGGCGCCCCCACCGGAAAAGAGCGGCCAGGGGGAGAATATGGTGCACGACCCCCAGTGCGGAACCTATCTGCCCATGGGGGACGCTGTGGAAAAGACCGTTCAGGGGGAAAAACACTATTTCTGCTCGACCCGATGCCGGGATGCCTTTGTCAAGGCCCGCAAGTAGCCGGGTGGATTCGCGTTTTGCCCGCTTCGGCGTTGACGGCTTTGAAGCGGGCAACTCATTTGCAGCCGGCAGCTTCCGGCCAACCCTACCTATCCTTTACTGGAGGACGTTATGAAGTTTTTTATCGATACCGCGGACGTTGCTGAAATCCGTGCTGCCTGTGAACTCGGCCTGGTCGACGGGGTTACCACCAACCCGTCGCTGGTGGCCAAAAGCGGCCGTGACTTCAAGGAAGTCATTACCGAAATTGCCAGCTTTGTCGACGGCCCCATCTCGGCCGAAGTCATCTCCCTCGATGCCGAGGGCATGGTCCGCGAAGGGCGCGAACTGGCCACGATCAGTTCGAACATCGTCATCAAGGTGCCGATGACCGAAGAGGGACTCAAGGCCACCCGCATCTTTGCCGATGAAGGGATCCGTACCAACGTGACCCTCATCTTCTCGCCCCTGCAGGCGCTGCTGGCCGCCAAGGCTGGAGCCGCCTACGTTTCGCCCTTCATCGGCCGTCTCGATGATATCGGCCACGAGGGCATGGAGGGGATCGAGCAGATCCGTACCATCTTTGACAACTACGGCTACGATGCCGAAATTATCGTCGCCTCGGTGCGCAGCCCGATGCATGTTCTCAATGCCGGCCTGATCGCTGCCGACGATATCTGCACCATTCCGCCCGCCGTCATCAAGCAGCTGGCCAAGCACCCCCTGACCGATGTCGGCATCGAAAAGTTCCTGGCCGACTGGGAAAAGAAATAAAACGAAGTCTTAACCCGTTTTTAAAGACTGAAAAGACCCGCTTTCCTCTCTGTCTGATAAAATTAATCAGCCAGGGGTAGGAGCGGGTCTTTTTTTATGGGACAAAAAGTGAAACCACGTTTAATTTACTAAAAGTAAAAAAGATGGTAAGACCACTTGACATTTAGGTTGGTCGGCGTTACTTTTTGTTTGCTGTTTACGGAATAAGGTCACTTTTTAAAAGAGGAAATGCCTGTGACGTTCGTCCCTGTGGTAATTGGTCGGGCCATATTTTGGGCGGGTATTTATTATTCAGGCTAAACATGTATCGGGAAGCTGCGATTCCGGGCCGCAAGGGCGGGATTGCAAGTCTGGCAGGCTTAGCGGGAAAGGGGTGAGCCGGCGTCTTCTTTCGGGGCGCGGTATCACGTAACCACACATACCAAAAAGAGGGTATCATGAACGTTCACGAATACCAAGCCAAGGCGATACTGCGCAATTTCGGGGTTCCGGTCCCCGAGGGGCACGTGGTCTACATCAGCAACTCTGCTCGCGACTGGGCCATACGTCTGGGGGAGGGCCCCTGGGCCGTCAAGGCCCAGATACATGCCGGCGGCCGCGGCAAGGGGGG
>CALZIC010000313.1 GCA_945787285.1 uncultured Desulfuromonadales bacterium | reverse complement strand
TCGGGCGTGCCGGTTCGATTCCGGCCTTCGGTACCATTGCAAATACCGCAACCATAGCGGATACTTAAACCCGGCTTTTCTGACTGAAACATCAGTGCAGTGAAAAGCCGGGTTTTGTATTTGATATTTGGGCATCCCCCGACGGAGATCGCATGCCGACAAGCGGATTTCTGATATTTTTCGCCCTGGGCCTTGTGCTGATGCTGGTTCTGGCGACCGCCGGTTCGCGAAGGGCAAAAAGTGCCGGTGACTTTGCCCTGGCGGGGCGGGAGGCGGGGAGCTGGAAGGTGGCCGGCGCCATCATGGGGACCCTGGTCGGGGGGGCCTCGACCATCGGCACCGCGCAACTGGCTTTTCTTTACGGCCTTTCGGCCTGGTGGTTCACCCTCGGCGCCGGGCTGGCCTGCCTTTTTCTGGGCCTGTTCCTCGCCGCTCCGCTGCGAAGGGGCGAGGTTGAAACGATTCCCCAGTTCCTCTCCCGCTACCACGGCCAAAGGGCCCGGGGCTTTGCCAGCATCTTCAGCGCCATCGGCATGTTTATCCACATCGTCGCCCAGCTGCTGGCCTGCGGGGCCCTGCTCGCCAGCCTGCTGAACATCTCCCTGTTTCAGGCGGCCCTCTTCGCCACGGCCCTGGTGGCGCTCACCTCGCTGGCCGGAGGCATGCGTACCGCAGGTCCGGTCGGGCTGGTGAAGCTCCTTTTTCTCTACCTCGCCATGGCCTTCGCCGGATCGCTGGCCTTCTGCCAGGCCGGGGGCTGGCAGGGACTGCGCGCGTCCTTTGCCCCCTTTCCCTGGTTCAGCCTGTTCGGCTACGGCGTGAAAGAGGGGCTCTCCGACTTGCTGTCGATGCTGGTGGGGGTCATCTCGACCCAAATCTACCTGCAGGCGATCTTCTCTGCCCGCGGGGTCAAAGAGGCCCGGACCGGCGCCCTTTACAGCGCGCTGCTGATCCCGCCGCTAGGCCTGTTCGGCATCGCTGTCGGCCTCTTCATGCGCAAGGCCCACCCTGAAATGGAAAGCGCCCGGGTGCTCCCCGCCTTTGTGCTCGAATACTTCCCCCCACCTCTGGCCGGGCTGGCCTTCGCCATTTTGCTCTTTGCCGCCGCTGGTACCGCTTCCGGGCTCACCCTCGGGGTCGGGACGACCCTGCAGGCCGATATCCTCGAGCTCCTCCGCCCGAGCCGCAACCGCCTGGCCCAGATGCGCCTGGTCACCCTGGGCGTGCTCCTGATGGCGTTGCTGCTGGTGCTGGTCAATCTCGGCTCTTTCATCATGCAGTGGAGCTTTTTATCGATGGGCCTGCGCGGCGCCGCCGTCTGCCTCCCCCTGCTGGCGGCGACCCTGCTGGGAGAACGGACCTCCCCGCGTGGAGGGGCCCTCTCCATCTACTTGGCAGCGCCCTGTGTACTGCTTGCCGGTCTGGCCGGATGGCAATCCCTTCCGCCACTCTACCTTGGGCTGATCGTCTCCCTTGCCGCGATGGGCGCCGGGTTTCTCTTCGACCGGACAGGCCCGTCTGGACCGCCGCTCTAAAAGTGCGTTGCCGCCCGTGGTGCCGCAAAAAAAAACGTCCCTTCACCATCTGGTGAAGGGACGTTTTTATAATCGATCTAGACGGACTCTCAATCGCCCGCTCGCGGCGGGAGGTCTTCCGGCTGCGGGACAGAAACCTGGATCAGTGACCCGCAACTGGGACAGATGCGCGTCGTTCTGGTCAAGGCATCCTTGGAGTGATGGCGTATGCGCTTGCCGCAATCTGCACACTCCAGATAGATGTACCCCATAAACATGGCCACCCTCCAATATCGAACAAAACGATACCCGAAGAATACAGCATAGAATCCTCCGATACCACTAAATTCTTCTTAACAATCGGCCGGGCCTTCTCAGAAAGAGGATAAAACTTCCCCGAAAGCAATTCCCTACCAGGGCGCTCAACTAGCCAAAACCTGAAACCTCATCGTTTTGCGGCAATCGCCTCCCGAGAAACCGTCCCACCCACTGCCCCCCGCACATTGTCGACCACGAGCAGTTTCCCCGAGCCTATAGGATTTCCCTTGACAGCGGGCCTGCCACGCGGAGATAATGAAAACTGTTTTCAAGTAAACCAACAGGGGAATGCGATGAATTCTTCAACCCATACAGGCGGCACAAGCGCAGAGGACAACCCGGTTATCTGGCAATCGGTGGCGAACCGGTTCACGGAAGAGCAGGCCTGCCTGGCCTCTTTTCTGGCCTTTGAGACGGCTGAAATTCTCGACGGCGTCAAACCCGGGAGCCTGGTGAACATCGTCAATCGGAAGAAACCGTGCGGCCGCAACCTGTATGAACTATGGAACCGTTTTGGATCCCGGATCATGCGTAGTTCGCCTTTGCGCGTCGAATTGCTGAGATCCGGAAAAGACGGCCTGCTTCTCTATCTCTACCGCAATGACCTGCTCGATACCTGGTTCGGCTCGGAAAAAATCCGTGATTTTTTCACCCGGGCCGGCTACCCGGCGTTCTCAACACCGCAGGCCGCCATCGCGGAACTCAAGCGACGCATGAAACATTCTGAATTTCCACACGAGATCGGCATCTTTCTGGGCTACCCCCTCAAGGACGTCGAAGGCTTTCTCGGCTGGAGCCGCCTCCCCTTCACCTGCCAGGGCCCCTGGAAGATCTACGGGGACCCGCGCCTGAGCATCGCACTGGCCGAATCGCACCGTCTCTGCCGCCGGCGCATGATCCAGACCCTCTCAACCGCCACCGATCCGCTCCGTTGCCTGGCCGACTGCAGTCCGCCCCCCGGCAGCCATCCCCCCAGCCTCCTGCAATAAATGCGGTAGCCAGACCCCTGAATTGCCATCTCCCCGCCTTTTTCCAGACCAAGACGCCTTGCGATCGCGCTAAATAGTGGTATTTTCAAAGAGACGGCCGACCACCCAGTCCAGCTGCGGAAGATCTGCGGCACGACGAGACCAACAACGGAAGGATTCCCGATGATGAAAAAACATTTCGCCATTGCCTCCCTGTTTCTGGCCCTGTTCACCATCGCCACGCTCCCGGCGTTTGCCATCCATGATGCGGGCAAAGAATACATTCAGGATGTGGTCGAGCCCGAACCCTGGCTGGGGGAAGCCTCCTTCAAGCTGTTGCGCGGAATCACCAACATCGCCACCTCGCCTGTGGAAATCCCCAAGCAGATCGTAGTCACCACGGCCGACCACGGCGTCAGCGGCCTGGCCATCGGCCCGATCAAGGGGATCGGCATGACCGTGATGAGAGTCCTTGTCGGAGCCTGGGAGACGGTAACCTTTCTTCTCCCCAACAGTTTCGAGAACGACTATGAGCCGATCATGAACCCCGAGTTCGTCTGGAACCCCTCGGTGAGAACCGAATTCCGCTAAATGCCCTCCCTAAAAAGAAGCAAAGGCGCCTGTCGAAACGACAGGCGCCTTTGTTTGTCTTTCGCTGCATGCCACCAGACTCTGAACTCAGCGTTTCTCGTCCAGCACCTTGAGCTTGGCTTCGATCATCTGGCGGTGGGAAATGCGCAGCAGTTTGGTCAGCTGCCGCATGAGGTATTCTTCGTAGGTATCGAGAAGGCCGTCGGCATAAACGATGCGCCACAAA
>CALZIC010000312.1 GCA_945787285.1 uncultured Desulfuromonadales bacterium | reverse complement strand
AATAACGGGTGTGGTCGAGGTCGCCCAGCTTCTGGGCCAGAAATTTCTCCAGCGGATAAAGAACCGGTACGGCTTGGAAAGCATGATTTACGATGGGGGGCGCCTCCAGGCGACATCATTTACCGACCCGCAGATAATTCTTGATACGGAGCTTGCCCTGTTTATAGAAACAGCGGAGAGTCAACGAACTGTCATGACGGGGGAATTGAAGCTCGGTGTCACTAGCTATTACCTGTCCAGCAAGCCGATCCTTTCCAGCGAAAGAAAGGTTGTTGGATCGCTCATCCTGGCCGTCTCCCACGAACACATTCACCAGACCTTGTGGCTTATTATTGCAAGCTTTGGAGGATTTGTCCTGATCATGGTCATTGTGACCGTGGTGATGTGTTACAGGATTTCTTCCGGCCTGGTTCACCCGATCAATCGATTGGCATCGGTGACAAAAGAGATTTCGCAAGGCGATTTGACCAGAAAAGTTGAGGTCTCCAGTGTGGAAGAGATTCGGCAATTAGGTATGGCCTTCAATGCCATGACGGATAAACTCAGAAAATCAACGACCTCCATAGAAAACCTGAACAAGGAGATCGCCGAAAGAAAACAGACCGAAGAGGCACTGAAATCGGCCAATCGGGAATTGGATGCCTTTGTCTACACCGTCTCCCACGATTTGCGCACCCCCCTGACCTGCATCATTGGATACGCCGACTTCCTCCTCGATAGTTGCCGGGGGCGGGTGAATAACGAAGTGTTCGAATGCCTTACCGCAATCAGTGTTTCAGGGGACACGATGATGGCGCTGATGAAGGACCTCCTCACCCTTGCCAGGGTGGGGCAGCTCGAAAGACCTGCGGAGCCACTCGACACGATGCAAATTGCCGAAGAGACGATCACCAGTTTGTCGGAAATGACTTCTAAAGCCGGGGTGAGCATCAAAGTCGGCCATCTGCCGGATATTCAGGTGCCTAAATCCCTCCTGTTACAAGTGTTTTACAACCTCATCGGCAACGCTGTGCGCTACGGATGCAAAGCGGGGGATGTCGTCGAAGTGGGCGGTGAACGCCTTGGAGAGAGGGTGCGCCTGTACGTTCGCGACCAGGGGCCGGGAATCCCTGCGGAGGAGCGAAACCGCATCTTCGAGGCATTCTTTCGCGGAAAGACAGGGAAAACCCAACAGGGGACCGGGATCGGCCTTGCTACGGTGATGAAGATTGCCAGAATGTATGAGGGCCTGGCCTGGGCCGAGGAGACATCCGGCGGAGGAAGCACCTTCTGGGTGGAAATGGTCGATTCCCCGGCCCCCGAGGCCGATCAGGTGCAGGAAGAATGAACTCGCTGTTTCCGGTACTTTTCCAGCAGGCCGAAGTGGCGCATGAGATCGAATAGTCCAATCTGCCTGAACAAAGAAAAGAGTCGCCATTTTGCCGGAAAGGGCAGAATGGCGACTCTTTTTTGCTGTAAAGCGGCCCAGTTTTTACAAATTGGATCAGGGGAGGTAGTAGGTGATTTCGTTCATGCCGACCAGAAATTCCAGGTTGCGGGGGGAGGGACGCTCGCAGGGGGTTGCTTCCCATTTTTCGAGAAGCTCCATGGCGTGTTCGGCACAGGCGGGAGTGAAGTAAAGGTCGAGCCCTCCATCCGGGTGGCGTACCTGGAAAAGGGCCATCTCCCTCGGTCCGCGCGCGGCGGTGAAAGCCGCGGAAAAGGCTTCTTTTCGCGACTTCGCCTCGCCGGCAGTGACCTGGGGGCTGTTCAGGATCGATCGATACCATGTCATGGCTGTGCTCCTTGAGTCCTCGATTGCTATGGCGCCGATGATAAACTCTTCGCCTGTTGCTGGCAAGGGAAGAGGCCCGATAGGGCGAGCCCGGCGACGCGGGTTTTGAAAACAGGCTGTCCTCCTGGAATCAGGTATCGGAGACTGGTAGGTGGGTGCAAAAGGTGCTGGTCTTTGGTACGGGTGAACTTTTTGGTCAATCGAGAAACAGGTCTGGAAACAGAGGTTGTTCGGGGTTTACCGCATAGCGGGTTAGATCGGTGATTCCCTGCTCGGCCAGCACCTCGTCATCGATGAAGAAATTCCCCGTGCAACTGCGGCTGTCGCGGATCAGGATGGCGTGGGCGGCATCAGCGAGGATCTCCGGGGTGCGACATTGCTCTGGGTTGACCCGGCCTCCGAGCATGGCCAGCGCCGCCGTGGCGATGACCGTTCGCGGCCAGAGGGCGTTTACCGCGATCCCGGCCGGTCGAAATTCCTCCGCCATGCCCAGCACGCACATGCTCATGCCGTACTTGGACAGGGTGTAGGCGACATGGTCGCTGAACCACCGGGCCTTCATGTTCAAAGGGGGGGAGAGGGTGAGGATATGCGGATTGCTCGCCTTCTCCAGGTAAGGCAGACAGGCCTTGCTGCAGGCGAAGGTGCCGCGCACGTTCACCGCGTACATCAGGTCGAATCGTTTCATCGAGGTCTGCCGGGTGCCCGTCAGGCTGATGGCACTGGCGTTGTTGACCAGGATGTCGATGCCGCCGAAAGTCTCTACGGCCTTTTCGACGGCTGATTCAACCTGGGTTTCGTCACGAATGTCGGTTGCTACCGGCAGGGCGCGGCCCCCCGCCGCTTCGATCTCTTCGGCGGCCGTGTAGATGGTCCCCCCGAGCTTCCCTCCGGGTTTCACCGATTTTGCGGCGATAACGATGTTGGCGCCGTCAGCTGCGGCGCGAAGCGCGATCGCCTTTCCGATCCCCCGGCTGGCACCGCTGATGAAAAGGGTCTTGTCGTGCAGGATGGTCATGCGATCCGCTCCTGTGTGACCAAAATTGGTCAGCAATACAATCGTTCCAATTTGGGGCTGACCCGGGAACATTACCCGGTAGTCCCATGGCTGATTCTTATAACCATACCGCAATCCCCGAGGATGCCAATTCCGAAGCCCCCCCCCAGAGACGTTTGAATGTGGTAACTCTTGCAATTTACTCATTTGTTTGCGATCCTTTGATTCTTCATCCATTTTTTCTTGAATGTCGCTCTATCCCATTGTTCGATTTCTGTGTTCATGCTCTGGTTTAAGGAATGGTCTTTATCCAGTTGTTTTGCCACAAGAAAAGGCATTGAGCCTGAATGGGAAAAGACCGTTGATGCCAACAGGGGGGCTGCAAAGTGAGCAGGTTTGGAATCTTCATCGGACACCTCGTCGGATCATTCACCTGGAGCGCACCGCCCTGGGTCGCAGCGCTCGGTCGCTGCCGTAAAGAACGCCCTAAAAAGTTCTGGGGATGGTTGTTGCTGCTCCTGCTGCTGGTGGCCGGGGTCGCGATCGGCACCCTTTACGTTTTGAGTCTACCGAGGCCGGTGCTGATTACCGCATCGATCGAAGCACCGGGGCTGACCCCCAACGTCGAGAACCCCCGGCCGCGCAATCTGACCATCGAATTTGAATATGATTTCAGCGGCCTGAAGCCCGAACAGGAGCGCCCCACAGGCTCACCCTCGGTCGCCCGCATCGATCTGGTCGACAAGGTGTTACAGTCCGGAATCAGCCTGTCGCCCCTTCGTCACCCCGGCGTTCACCGCCAGCCTCGGTGAGCTCGACTTTTACCAGGACCCTCGCGACAGAACGGTCCGTAAAGTGGTCTCGACCCTGGTCTTTTCCCACCCGGTCGATAAAAAAAGCCTGGAAAAACACCTGGCCATGACCATGCGCCCCTCCGGCGCCGAGATCAGCGTGACCCCGGAGCCTTACACCTTTACCGTCTCCTACGACCAGAACCAGCGCGAAGCGTATGTCCACTCTGAGCCGCTGACCCTGCCGCAGCAGCCGAACTACATGACCCTTGCCGTCAGCCAAGGGATCGTGCCGGCTATCGGAGGCCGCGCCTCGCAGGAGGAGCTCGCCCAACAGATCCTGATTCCCGATATCTACAGCTTTCTTAAGGTGTCCCAGGCCCGCACCGAGATCGTCCGCAACGAAAAGCAGGAACCCCAGCAGCTCCTCTCCCTGCAGTTCACCGATGATATCGCCGAAAAGGAACTTTTGAGCAAACTGTCGGTCTACCTGCTGCCGAAGAAAAACCCCAAACGCAGCAACAGGAACTACTGGGAGAGTCCGCGCGAAGTCACCGAAGCGGTCCTGCGCCAATCGACCCCGCTCGATCTCAACCTGGTGCCGAACGAGCACGACTTCTCGAAAAACTACAACTTCATCTACGACGTTCCCCCGAACCGCTACTTGTACGTTCATATCGAACCCGGGCTGGTATCGGTCAGCAAATTCGTCAAGTCGACCCTGTACGACTCGGTGCAGCGGGCCCCCGAGTATCCCAAAGAGCTCAGCATCATGGGGGACGGCTCGATGCTTTCTCTCTCCGGCGCTCACCAGCTGAGCCTGCTGGCCCGGGGGCTTGAGGCCATCAGGGTGGATGTGGGCAGACTGCTGCCGGGACAGCTCAATCACCTGGTCAGCCAGACCAGCGGCGACATCAAGGACCCCTATTTCAACGACTACCGCTTCGACCAGAACAACCTGGCCGAATTTCAGCAGGCAATCATCGACCTGAAACCGCTGCATCCCAAAGAAGCCAATTATGCCTCGGTCGATCTTTCTGCCCATCTGCCCGAGAAGACCGACCGCTTCGGCCTCTTCTTTATCCGCGTTGCCGGCTGGGACAAAAAACGAAAGCAGGAGATCTACCGGGCCTCCGACAAGCGCCTGATCCTGGTCACCGATCTCGGCCTGCTGGTGAAGAACAATGCCGACCAGAGCCGCGACCTGTTCGTGCAGTCGGTCCGCAAGGGGACTCCGGTGCAGGGGGCCCGGGTTGAACTGCTCGGCCGCAACGGGGTGCCCCTGTTTACCCGCACCACCGACGGCGAAGGGCATGTGCAGTTCCCCAGCACCAAAGGGTTCACGGACCACCAGGCCCCGAACGTCTATATCGTCAAGACCGAAAACGATACCTCTTTCATCCCCTTCGAGCGTTCCTCGCGGCGCATCAACTATTCGCACTTCGATGTCGGCGGGGTCAGCAGCCTGCAGGGCGAAAGCGACAACCTGAACGCTTTTTTGTTCAGCGACCGCGGCATCTATCGCCCCGGCGAGCAGGTCGAGCTCGGGATGATCGTCAAAGACCGCAGCCTCGGCAACGTGGAGGGAATTCCTCTCGAGCTCGCCATCACCGGCCCGCGGGGCAACGAGACGTCCGCCAAAAAGCTCAGCCTGCCCGAAAAGGGCTTTTTCGACCATGCGTATTCCACCGACCCGACCTCGGACACCGGCACCTACCAGGTGGCCCTCTACCTGGTGCGGGACAACAAGTACCGGGGGCGGATGCTCGGCTCGACCAGCTTCCGCATCGAGGAGTTTCAGCCCGACACCCTGAAGATCGAAAGTACCCTGGTCGGTGTGAAGGAAAAAGGTTGGACTTCGGAGAAGAGCCTGAAGGCCCGGGTGCGCCTGAACAACCTGTTCGGCACCCCGGCCCAGGAGCGCAAGGTCACAGGGCGGATGAGCGTGCGGGCAACCGATTTCAGCTTCAATGAGTATCGGGACTACACCTTCGTCGATCCCTATTACGATCCGAAAAAGCAGCGCCTGCAGATCGACGAAGAGCTCGAACCGCAGAAAACAGATAGCGAAGGGATGGCGATGTTCACCCTGCCGCTGGAGCGCTTCGATCGCGGAACCTACCTGCTCAGCTTTACCACCGAAGGGTTCGAGCCGGGCGGCGGCCGCAGCGTCTGGGCGCAGAACAGCGCTTTTCTCTCCCCCCTGAGCGCCCTGGTCGGCTACAAGAGCGACGGCAAACTGAGCTACATCACCAAGGATGCCGAGCGGTCCATCGATCTGCTGGCGATCGGCAATGACCTGCAGCCGCGTGCCATGGAAAACCTTCGGGTGCGCCTGGTCGAAGTGCAGCACATCTCGACCCTGGTTCAGCAGCGCAACGGCACCTTCAAGTACCAGTCGGTGAAGCGGGAAAAGGAACGGCGGGTGGAGCCCCTGGTCATCGAAGCCGAGGGCACGCGCTACCGGCTGCCCACCGAAACACCCGGAGATTACGTGCTGGAATTGCTCGATGAGGCCGATCTGCGCCTGGCCCGGGTGAGCTTCAGCGTGGTCGGTCACGGCAACCTGCTGGGACGCCTGGAGAAGAGCGCCGAGCTCAACCTCAAGCTCGACAAGACCGATTACAAGGCCGGCGAGCTGATCGAGATGAACATCACCGCCCCCTATACCGGGGCCGGCCTGATCACCATCGAGAGCGACCGGGTTCACGCCTACAAATGGTTCCGCACCGACACCAACAGCACCGTCGAGACCATCCGCATCCCCGCGGAGCTGGAGGGCAGCGCCTACGTCAACGTCGCCTTCGTTCGTGATGCCGGTTCGAAGGAGATTTTCACCAGCCCCTTGAGTTATGCGGTGGCCCCCTTCACCATCGATCGCAGCAAGCGCAAACTCGATGTGCAGCTCGGCGTCGACCCGCTGGTGCGCCCCGGCAAGGCGATGGACATCCGCTACAGCGCTTCTGCGCCCTCGCGCATCGCCGTCTTTGCCGTCGATGAGGGGATCCTCCAGGTGGCCGGCTACAACACGCCCAAGCCGCTCGATCACTTTCTGCGCAAGCGGGCCCTCGAGGTCGGCACCCTGCAGATTCTCGACCTGATCCTCCCCGAGTTCGACCTGGTCAGGGAGGTCTCGGCCGCCGGCGGCGGGTCCCGGCAAAAGATGGCGGCCATTGCCAAAAACCTCAACCCCTTCGCCCGCAAGCTCGACAAGCCGGCGGTCTTCTGGTCGGGGATCGTCGATGCCGATGCGCAGGAGAAGACCGTCTCCTTTACCGTGCCCGACACCTTCGCCGGCAACCTGCGGGTCATG
>CALZIC010000311.1 GCA_945787285.1 uncultured Desulfuromonadales bacterium | reverse complement strand
GGCAACCGGCAGGCACAGCCCTGCTGCTTGAGGGTTTGCACAGCAGGAATCAAGGCCAGCGGCAGCACCATCGCCTACGTCACCCCCTCGCACCAACTTCCCATGGGCTATGTGATGCCTGTCGCCAACCGGCTCAAGTTGATCGAATGGGCCGAATCGAGCGATCGCTTCATCATCGAAGACGATTATGACAGCGAACTTCGCTACCACGGCAAACCGATCCCCTCATTGCAGGGCTTGCGTCCCAGCGGCAATATCATCTACCTGGGGACCTTCTCCAAAATACTCTCCCCTGCGCTGCGCTTGAGCTACCTGGTGCTGCCCAGGTCACTGCTTGCCGATTACCGCCGCATGTTCCACGAGTATTGCGCCTCGGTTTCTCTGCTGGAACAGACCTGCCTCGCAAAATTCATGGAACTGGGGCACTGGGAGCGGCATATCCGGCGGATGCGCACCATTTACAAAAAGAAGCACGATGCGTTGCTCCGTGCCGTCGAGCACCATTTCGGCCCCCGGGCTGAAATTATCGGACAGGGGGCGGGGCTGCATGTTGTGTTGCAATTGCGGGCAAGTGAGTTGGACGAAACGGAGCTTATCGCTCGAGCCCGCCAAAAGGGGATCGGGCTCTTTCCGTTTTCCGTCACCCGTATCACAGATGACCCCGACTCCCTGAAATTACTCCTCGGCTTCGGAGGAATGACCGCCAGTGAGATCGAAGAAGGGGTTCGTTTGCTTTCCCAGGTCTGTATTTGATGGATTTTAGCCAAAAGCTGCCCCTGCTGGTAGGTGCAGTTTTGAATATAACCATGGGTGCACTTCCGCGATGGGAAGGGGGGGGCGGGGGCGGACCGGGATAACGGATTGAAATTCAGAGAAAATGCAGCCTATTGAGGCCTTTAGATGACGGCTTTGAGGCGAGGGGAACGTTCTGGTTTTTTAAGTTTCTCGCCCTCATGACCTGGGGCGGGGAAGTCGTTACGCCGATGCATTGCCAAGGGTCCACTCCGATAACAACGTCCCCGTATCCAACTCAGACTCTCCAATACTCGCCCCACGCCAATCTCGCCTGTTCAAAGTGGTACTGTTTCGGCAACCGGCAGGCACAGCCCTGCTGCTTGAGGGTTTGCACAGCAGGAATCAAGGCCAGACACTGGCAGGGACGCTCTTCTGTAGAAAAGCCGCAGCCATCCTCCCGCCAGAAAGCGCAGCCTGCCATAACCGAAACGGGAGCCGGGATCGGCACGCCGCTCTTCTCCCAGAACACCAGCCCGAGTCCCGGCAGTTTATCCCGCAATGTCTCCAGGGACAGCTGCTGCCCAGCAAAGAAGATGGCGAAGAAGCGCTGCGGATCGACCCAGAGCCCGGGACTCCCCTGGCAGCAACGACCGCCACATTCTCGGCAGAGTTGAGGGTCGAGGACGATCTGTTCAGTTAAATCCATGCCCTCTCCTGTTTCCCGACGCTTGCCATTTTATTCATAAAGAACAGATTTCCCCCTCAAAAGCACCTGTATTGCCAGTATAGAGCCCCCTGGGCCAAAAAAACAGCTTCATGGAGGGTCCTTCGAACGATGCGGGGCTATTCAGAGAACAGCCGGGAAAGGGGTTCGCTGTGATAGATGGCCAACCGGTTGCTGGCCCGGGTGATGGCCACATAGAGCAGGTTTTTTCCCAGATCGGTGGCTGGGTAGGACTTCTGCGAAGGGTTCCAGAGGATCACCCCTGAGAACTCCAACCCCTTGACCTGGTGGGCGTTGGTGATGAGAAGGCCCGGTTCGAAGGAGAGATCTGCGGTTTGCAGGCGCACCCCCGGCAGCTCTTTCAGGGCGCCGTAAACACTTTGGGCCTCATGCTTGAACCGGCAGATGATCGCGGTGAGGCTGTTTTTTTCACGCGCCAGAAGTGCCCCCACCGACCGGCGCAAAGCGCTCAGCGCCTCGACCTGACTGGCAAAGGTGTGAAAACGCGGGTCCGGCCCCTCGTTGACCACCTTGCCCACCGCACGCCCGGAGACCCGGGAGGCCAGCGCCATGATCTGGCGTGTCGAGCGATAGCTGATACCCAACTCTCCCGAGGAAAGTCCGGCGTTCTTCAGCTGAAGCTGGAACGCGGAGAATCCTGCCGAGTCGACAAAATCGAGGATCTTCTGTTTCTCATCGGCGCAGACCGTCAGGCTGCGTCGCCCGGTGGTGGCAAACATCAGGGCGTGAAGCTCCACCAGGGACAGATCCTGCGCCTCATCGACCAGCACATGGTCGTACCAGCCGAGCGCCCCGGGACACTCCGTCCCCTTGTTCCGCAGTTGGGCCAGGTGAATCATCACCCCGGCATCGTCAAAGGCGATCTCCCGGGCGGGCCCATCCAAAAGGCGTCGACCCTCCCGGGCCAGGGCGTCGACCTGCGGCGAGCCCCCCAGGTGCCTGCGCCATAGCGCCGAGTCGCCATAAAAAGCGGCCAGATCTTCGAGGGCAGACTCCCGTCCGCGGGTCCCCACATACTCCAGCAGGGCGGCGTACATGCCGGAGCTCTTTTTCAGGGTGGTGAGCCCCCCCTCCCCCTTTGCGGTAAAGCTCGCGTTGATTCCCAGCGAGCGCATGGCCCCCACCGCCCAGGAGTGAAAGGTTTCGACCGGCAGCTGGTTGGTCAGCAGGTCGACCGAGGTCTTTTTGACGTAGTTGCGCAGCGACTTGTTGAACATGACCACCAGGCACCGCTTGGGACGGAACAGCTCCGGCTGGTTGAAGATCAGGTAAGAGAGCCGGTGCAGAGCCACGGTCGTTTTGCCGCAGCCGGCCCCGCCGGTCAGGTAGAGGCAGCCGTCGCTGTTGCGGGTGATCAGCCCGAACTGATCCCGGTCGATCAACGAGACGATATCGACCATGCGGTGATCGCCGCTGGCTTCCTTTTTGATCACGCTGGAGTTCTGCTGCCCCGGCTCGCCCCAGACCCCGTTCTGTTTCTCGAAGGAGCCTGCCCCGCTCTGCAGCGACAGCAGTTCGCGCCTCGATATCCCGTAGGCGATCTTCTTTTCGATCGTTCCGGTGCGTTCCCGATCGCCGATCTCGTCTTCGTACTCTTCCCCCTCATCCCACTCGTAATAGAGTTTGGAGATCTGCGACTTGCGCCAGTCGGTGACCACCGCCCGAGAGCCGTCCAGCAAACCCTGCTTGCCGAGAAGGATATGCTTGCGCCCGATTTTCGGATCGTCGTCGCAGATGGCGATCCCGGCCAGGTAAGGCGCCGCCACCTGCTCGAAGGGAGGCAGATATTTGGCCGGGTCGTACTGGGAAAGGCGGCGGATCTCGAGGGTCAGGCGGTCTGCGGGGATCGTTGGCGTTGAGGCGCTCGGTTTTCAAGTCGCGAATTTTCCGGTCGTGATCGCGCAGCTTCTCCTTGCGCTCACGGCTGTATCGGTCGGCCGACTGGCAGATTTCGGAGAGGCGCTGCTCTTCATCAGCGATGTAGTCCGCCGCTGCGGGATCAAGGGTGTCGTGCATGTCGGTTCTCGATAGACTCAGAGTTACGTTTAATGGGTAAAGGCAGGATCAGCCAAACAGGCCGCTCGCAAAAAGAAGCCGGAAGAGTAGCCGTTTCGAATCGGAACATCAACCCCCTTCTCTACACGATGGCTACGTTCGAAATCGAACCAAGACAACCAGTTTCTCATCAGATGGAGACGAATTACATCTTCCATTTGGGTGTATTTGGGTATATATATGGGTATAGCATAGGCGACTCTCTTATGGGTATTTTTGGGTAAGCTTTCGGGTATAGGACAGATTCCAATGATTCGAATGGATGCAATTACAATTGATTCCAGGGTGCTGAACCTGGTGGCCGAGATCGACGAATTCAAGGGACGCTGGGAGATGCTCGGCAAACTCGCCCCGGAAAAGCTCGTAATGCTGCGCCGGGTAGCCACCATCGAGTCGGTGGGGTCATCCACCCGCATCGAGGGTGCCAGGCTCTCGGACCATGAGGTCGAGGCCCTGTTGGCCGACCTGGATATCCGTTCGTTCCGTTCGCGGGACGAGGAAGAGGTCGGAGGGTACGCCGAGGCCATGAACACCATCTTCGAGAGCTGGGAGCACATCCCGCTTTCGGAAAACCACATCAAGCAACTGCACAGCCTATTGCTAAAATACAGCAGCAAGGACAGCCCGCACCGGGGTGAATACAAAAAGTTTCCGAACAATGTCGAGGCCTTCGATGCCAACGGCAAAAGTATCGGCGTCATTTTCCAAACAGCCCTACCCTTCGATACACCGGGGCTCATGGCGGAACTGGTCGCCTGGACGGACAAGACCCTCCGCGAAAAGGAGTTGCACCCGTTGCTGGTCGTTGCGGCTTTTGTCGTTCACTTTCTTGCGATCCATCCGTTCCAGGATGGGAACGGCCGCCTTTCTCGGGTGGTGACGATGTTGCTGCTGCTGCGTTGCGGGTATCGCTATGTGCCGTTCAGTTCGCTGGAGCGGATCATCGAGGAGAGCAAGGACAATTATTACCGGGCGCTGCGAGCATCTCAGAAAGACATCTGGTCCGAGCGGCAGAACATCGATGACTGGACCCTATTTTTTCTGACCACCCTGAAAAAGCAGAAGGACAACCTGCTGCGGAAGGTCGCACAGGAACGAATCCTCGAGAAACTGCCCCAGGAGGCTGAACAACTGCTGGTTCTTGCCAGGGAGCGTGGGCGCATAACGATGTCCGACGCCGTAACCTTGCTGGGCGTCAACCGAAACACCCTGAAGGTCCGCTTTCGCCAGCTCGTCGAGCAGGGATACCTGGTACAGCATGGTATCGGCAAAGGGACCTGGTACTCTCCCGGTCAATAACATTGGCCCTCATCCGTGCTGACGGCCTTGCCGGGCTGGATAAAAGGGCCCTTAACGGCTACCGGAATTATGGGTATCGAGAGGAAATTGGACAAAAGACCGCAGATCGGCTATGAATGGATGCTTCACTACTCAAGTCATAGAAGGAGAATTATCATGGCAAAAGCAAGCGCCCGGCACATCCTGGTCCCCAGCGAGGCGGACTGCAATACCCTTAAAAAGATGATCGAAGGTGGTGACGACTTCGCTGAAATCGCCAAAGCGCACTCCAAGTGCCCATCCGGCCAGCAGGGCGGTGCTCTGGGTGAATTTTCCCCGGGACAGATGGTCCGGGAATTTGACGAAGTGGTTTTCTCCGGCGAAGTCGGCAAAGTTCTCGGCCCGGTCAAAACCCAGTTCGGCTACCATCTGATCGAAATCACCAAGCGCACGGACTGAGGGTAGCGTCGATAGCTCGGAATGAGTGCGGCATCGACCGAAAAAAACGGCCGCTGAACTTTTCAGTTCAGCGGCCGTTCGTGTATCTCCTGGGTCAGATTAGATGTCGCCTCACTCGGTCAGCGCCTTTGAGCTCAGGTTAAAAAGGTAAATCTGGTAGCTTCCGCTGTCCTCGATCAGTTTGAAGTCAAGATGGGCGTCGCCGTTGGCGTATTTTGCCTCAACTTCATAGCTGATGATGGTTTCAGGCCCGTTCGGGAGATTCGCGGTGTAAGTTTTTTCGAACTCCGGTTCTTCGAAGCTCTGCAACACGCCCATCCTGGAGAACAGGGTAATAATCTTCGCGTACTGCTCATCGGGAATGTTCTTCAGAGCCTCTGCCGCCATGAACGCTCTGGTGGTTTCGAGATCCCATCGCGAGATTTCGGGGACGACCCGTTTCAGGTAGGGGATAGCCGTATCGTCATATTCTGCAGCCTTAGAGCGCTCGTGCAGGTGAAAACCAATGATCAGGCTGGCCATAACCACTAACCAGACGCCGATCATGGTAAAAAATCTTTTCAGGCTTTTGCGAGATTCGGGTTGGGGGAAGTCAAGAGACATAACTGGATAGGATCCTCGGTTGGGGGGGATTTATCATTCGGCTTCTTTGCCAAGGCTACACGATTAGAGAATATTTCAGAGCTCCACTATTGCCCACTCAAGGCACCTATGACCAGCAAAAAGAGCTATTTCGGCGCGAAAACCGGATTAAGTCAAGAATTCGTTCCTTTGGCTAAGGGGTTGACCTCCGCCTCCGCATCGGGTAAATCAGAGAACTCCTGCCACTTCGTTGGCAACCGGCAGGGCCTCCCCCACAGCGATAAAAATCGACATGAGAAGGCACAACCCGTTAAGACAATGCATGAAGACTTTCCGACAATAATCAAGCAGGCGACCGGCGCCGCCGACATTCAGTTGATCGAGGTAATCCAGGAGCTTTGGAGCGGCTACGGCGCCATTCTGCGGTACGGGTTGACCGGTTCGCAGAGAAGGCGGGTTGTGGTCAAGCATGTTCGCTTCCCCGACCGGGTTCACCACCCCCGCGGCTGGAATACCGATCGGTCGCACCTCAGAAAGCTGCGCTCCTACCAGGTGGAAATGGCCTGGTATGCCCACTGGAGCGCCCGCTGCGGCGCCTCCAGCCCCGTTCCGCACTGCCTGGCGCTCGAAACCCGCGGCGAGGAGACGCTCATGGTCCTCGAAGACCTCGATGAGGCGGGCTTCCCGCAGCGCCGGGAGACCGTCGGCGAAGCGGAGATTTCCGCCTGCCTGCGCTGGCTGGCCACCTTTCACGCCACCTTTATGGGCTGTGAACCTGACGGCCTGTGGGAGCAGGGAACCTACTGGCACCTGGAGACCCGCCCCGATGAACTCGCATCCCTGTCCGACCAGGCATTGAAAAGGGCGGCCGCAAGCATCGATCAACAGTTACGCAACAGCCCATACCAAACGCTGGTCCATGGTGACGCCAAACTGGCAAATTTCTGCTTTTCTGCCGATGGCCGGCAGGTCGCAGCGGTCGATTTTCAATATGTCGGCAGCGGCTGTGGTATGAAGGACGTCGCCTATTTCATCGGTAGCTGTTTGAACGAAGACGAATGTGAACAGCTGGAACCCTGGCTGCTCGAGACTTACTTCAC
>CALZIC010000310.1 GCA_945787285.1 uncultured Desulfuromonadales bacterium | reverse complement strand
TTGATGACCCTGGTTGGCTGGGTGGCGGTTCTTTTGGGGTTGTTCGCGCCTGTGCACGCCCAGGAGCAGGGCAGCGAATTCAAGGTCGCCATTATGCAGGCGCAAAAAGGCATGGCGCAGAAGTTCCGACCCCTTGAGAACTATTTAAAACGCCACGGAGTGAATATCAGCTTCGTGGGGGCGCCGAATTATCCGGCGGCGGCCAAAATGTTTGCCGATGGCGTGGTCGACGGGATGTTTAGTGGGTCGGGGGTGGCTGGCAGTCTGATCATCAAAGACCTGGCCTACCCGGTGGTGCGTCCGGTGGACAGGGAGGGGCGCAGTACGTATTGGGCGGTTATCATTGCTCCGAACGGAGTTCCAAAATTTATCAACAATGCCGATTACTTTGACGGTAAAACGGCCATTTTTTGCGCCCTGGCGTCGTCAGGGGAGTTTTTCTATCGCTCGATTCCCGAAATTGAGAAGTCCGGGGCAACACTGATACAGGCGCCATCCCATGGGGCCGCCCTGGCAGGCCTGGCAAAAGGGGCTGCCGATGTGGCCATCGTCAAGAACAGGGTCTGGGATAACCTCAAAGCCCAGTACCCTGAACTGAACAAGGTCGGTGAGGACAGTGGAGAAAACCCCAACGGAACATTGATCGTATCGAAAAAAGCCGATCCCCAACTGGTGAAAAAATGTGTTACGGCCCTGATGGCCTTATCGAACGAACACGGACCGGAGGCCGCGGCTGTTCATGAAGCGATGGGCATAAGGGGCTACGTGGCGACGACGGCGGACGATTTTGCCCACACCCTGGTTTTGTTAAAAAAAGCAGGGGTGACCCCGGATTTCAATTTCAGTTATTAACCGCAGGATCGCCGCGGTCAGGAACTTCTTGTCAGCTTTAGCCAAAGGGATCAATTCAATGGGGTTCTCGAAAAAATACAGGTTATCGGCAAAGTTTATTTCGGTCATTTCCCTGGCGACACTGGCCATTGTTTCTCTGATTGCGGCCGATACCATTTCCCTGTCCAGCCGATTGATCTCGGAGCAGACCGATGTCTTTCTTAACCTGCTGACTGAGGAGCAGAGCCGGGAGGAAAAACGGCTGCATGACAGCCTGGTTCAAAAGGGCGAACTGCTGGCGGATATACTGGTCGATTCCGCCGGGGAGATGATGCTGAACTATGAATATGGATTGCTGGAAACGTTGGCGAAAAGCTCCGAAAGGGACAGGGATATTATTTTCGTCTCGTTTTGGCTTAGTGATGGAACCCTCATCACTCCGGAGCCGGAACATACTGAGGAAACCTTTCACATCAAGCGAGAAATCAAACCGATGGGCTACACCGTCGGCTTTGTCGAATTGGGGCTCAAGTTTGATTCCGTCGCCAGTGCCGTTAAGGAACTGGACGCACGCATCGATGAGATGTCCCGGTCCACCGAGCGGTCCAAGTCTGAAATTACCCGGGATATTATCAATCGCACCATTATTACCTCCCTTGGCTGCATGGTTGTGCTCTGCCTGTTTGTCTACCTGGTTTTCTCCAGAATCGTCGGGGGGCCGGTCAGGGGTCTGGCCGCCGCCATGGAGAAGGTCTCCGAGGAAAAAGACTACGAGGTCAGGGCGGAAAAACGGAGCAACGATGAGTTGGGCAGGCTGGTGGACGGATTTAACGACATGCTGTCCCAGATTCAGCAGCGGGACCACAAACTGCACGATGTCGTAACCGACTTGCAGCAGGCCAAGGAGGCGGCCGAGTCGGCCAGCCGATCCAAATCGCAGTTTCTGGCGAACATGAGTCATGAAATACGCACCCCCATGAACGGGGTGCTCGGTATGACCGAAATGCTGCTGGGGGGAAATTTGGAGCGGGAGCAGCGCCAGTTTGCCGAGACGGTGCGCAACTCCGGAGAAGCCCTGCTGGCGATTATCAACGATATCCTCGATTTTTCCAAAATCGAGGCAGGAAAACTCGAATTGGAAAAGATCGATTTCGACTTGCGCATGCTGGTCGAGGATGTGGCGCAGCTGTTGGCGACCCGCGCTCACCAGAAAGGGCTGGAGCTGGCGGTGCTGATCCCCGAAGAGGTGCCGACGGCCCTTCGGGGAGATCCGAGTCGACTGCGTCAGGTCATTACCAACCTGTTGGGCAACGCCATCAAGTTTACCGAGCGTGGCGAAGTGGTGGTGAAGCTTTCGGTCATCGAAAAATCCGACCAGATGGCCCGGTTGCATTTTTCCATCCGCGATACCGGCATCGGCATCACCCCGGACGAACGCACCACGCGCAAGTATGGCGGCACCGGTCTTGGCCTTATCATCTCCAAAGAGCTGGTGGAAAGGATGGATGGCGAAATTGACTGTGACAGTCAGCCGGGGCAGGGGTCCGATTTCTGGTTCACCGTGCGCCTGGAGATCAACCCTGAGGGGAACCGGGTGAAGGTTATCCCGCGGCGCGAATTGAAAGGATTGCGCGGCCTCATTATCGATGACAATGCCACCAATCGCAGTATCCTGGAGCATCAGCTTAATTCCTGGGGCATGGAACGCGACAGTGTGGAGTCCGGGCCCAAGGGGCTTAAGATGTTGCGGGGCGCCATGGCCGAGGGGCTTCCCTACGACCTGGTGGTTCTGGATATGCATATGCCGGAGATGGATGGCATGGAGGTGGCACGGCATATTCAGAAGGATCCGACCATCTGCGGTGTGCGCATGGTCATGCTGACTTCGGTTGGGTTACGCGGAGATGCCCAGATGGCCAGGGAGGCGGGGATTCAAGCGTACCTGACCAAACCGGTACGGCAGAAAGAGCTATACAACTGCCTGGTGGCGGTCATGGGGGATCCTGCCGCTGAAGATAAAATGGTCACCCGGTTCAGTCTTGATGAGCAGAAAAGGCAGCACGGGGGGCGCGTTCTGGTCGCCGAGGACAACTTGGTCAACCAGCAGGTGGCCATGGCGATGTTGAAGAAGCTGGGCTGCCAGGTCGATCTGGCAGCTAATGGCCGCGAGGCGGTCGATTCGGTTTCAGCCCATTCATACGATCTGATCTTCATGGACTGCCAGATGCCGGAGATGGACGGGTATGCGGCCACGGCCGAAATCCTGCGCCTGGAAAAGGAAGCGGGGATGCAGCATACGCCCATTGTCGCTCTGACGGCCAATGCCCTTCAGGGGGATCGGGAGAAGTGCCTGGCGGCCGGAATGGACGATTACCTGAGCAAACCATTTAAGGAAAAGCAGATAGGGGCCGTCCTCGAGCGCTGGCTGTCGAAACAGCCATTGCCGGAGGTGGCAGATTCTCCTGAACTCTCAGCGGCCGTGACTGAATGTCCGCCAGGCCCGCCGGTCTCAGCGGCCGAGCCCCCTGTCGATTCTACGGAGGACCCCGGCGGCCCCCTGGAGCAGAAGGCTCTGGACAATATCCGCGCGCTGCAGGTGGCGGGTGCTCCCGACATGCTTGCCAAAATCATCGAGATCTATTTGCAGGAGTGCCCGAAGCTTCTGGAGACTCTCGATGAGGCCGTTGCTTCCGGAGATGCCGATGGCGTAAGAAAAGCGGCCCACAGCCTGAAGTCGAGCAGTGCCAACCTGGGGGCCATCAATCTGTCGGCACTCTGCAAGGAACTGGAGATGGGGGGGAGAGACAATCGCCTCGATAAGGCAGCGGAATTGTTGGCCGGCATCGATGCTGAGTATTCTGCCGTCAAGGCGGCACTGGCGGCGGAAACGGAGTCGTCATGACCCATAGCGCTATGAATAAAAAAGATTCGCTGATCCTGGTCGTCGACGATGACATGTCGATGCGTATGTTGATGCGTGCGGCGCTGGAACAGGCCGGTTTTGAGGTTGCGGAGGCGGATAACGGCCTTGCGGCGTTGGAGGTGTTTGAGCGGTTGCAGCCAGCTGCGGTGTTGATGGATGTGATGATGCCGGAGATGGACGGCTTCGAGGGCTGCCGTGCCATACGCAAGTTGCCCGGCGGAGAGCACGTGCCGGTTTTGATGGTAACCGGGCTGGACGATATCGAGTCGATTCATCAGGCATTTGAAGCAGGTGCGACCGACTTTGTGACCAAGCCGATCAACTGGGTCATGCTCGGTTACCGGGTGCGGTACATGCTGCGCGCCAGCGAGGCTTTTCATGACCTGCACAGGAGCCAGGATCAGCTGGCCATGGCGCAGTCTCTGGCTCGGCTGGGCAACTGGGTGCTGGACCTTGATACCCGGAAAATCGAGTATTCACAGGAGTGTCGGCGTCTTCTGGGGTTGCCGCTTAGCGGGGCGGATGAGCCGATGGAGAGTTTATACGATCCCATCCATATCGAGGATAGGGATTGGGTGCGTAACGCTATTGATGAAGCGGTGCGTGAAAAAAAGGCCTATAGCATGAATTACCGCATCGTCCTATCGGACGGTGTCGAGCGTATCGTTTACCACCAGGGTGCCGTCGATTCCGACGATGTGCGCAAGCGGACGTTCATCAGGGGCATTGTGCAGGACGTCACCGAACTGAAGAAGGCTGAAGAACAGATTCGTTACCTGGCCTTTTTTGACGGTTTGACCGGCCTGGCAAACAGGGAAATGTTCAGTGACCAGCTTGAAAAAGCCCTGGCTGCCGGAAAACGCAAGCGAAGGAAGATGGCCGTTCTTTTTCTGGACCTGGACCGTTTCAAGCGGATTAACGATACCCTCGGGCACCAGGTTGGCGATCTGCTGCTGAAAAACATTGCCGATCGAATAAACCAATGCGTCCGAGACAACGACTCCGTGGCACGCATGGGACATGACGAGTCGGGCAATTGTGTTTCGCGATTGGGCGGGGATGAATTCACCGTTTTGTTGACCGAAGTCTCGCAACCGGAGGACGCTGCCAAGGTTGCCCGTCGCATTATCGAGGCCCTTCCTAAGCCTCTCAACCTCGAGGGGCACGAGGTCTGCGTGACGACGAGTGTCGGCATCAGTCTGTTTCCAGGTGATGGTGAAGATGCTGCGACCTTGCTGAAGAATGCCGATGCGGCGATGTATGACGCCAAGGCCAAGGGCAGGAATTCCTACCAGTTCTACAGCGAATCCTTAAATGCGATTGCCTCGGAGAGGTTCAGGCTGGAAAGGGATTTACGCAAGGGGCTTGAGCGCGGGGAGTTTCTGCTCCACTACCAGCCCCAACTCGATTTGGCCACGGGGCGTGTTATAGGTGCTGAACCGCTGATTCGATGGAAGCACCCTGAGCGGGGCATGGTGATGCCGGGGGACTTTATCCCGGTGGCCGAGGATTCGGGACTGATTATTCCGATCACCGAGTGGGTATTGCGCACGGCCTGTGAACAGAATAAAGCGTGGCGGGATGCCGGAATGCCTTCTATTCGCCTTGCTGTGAATCTTTCCGGTTACCAGTTCGTACAGCAAAATGTCGGGGAAATGGTGGCCGATGCTTTACGGATTTCGAATCTTGACCCCGATGGCCTGGAAGTCGAAATAACCGAAGGGATTCTGATGGAGAACAAGGAGGACGCCAGTTCTATTCTGCAGGATCTGAAGGATATGGGGGTGACCGTTGCCATTGACGACTTCGGCACCGGCTATTCCTCGCTCGGCTATTTGAAGACCTTCCCCATTGATATCTTGAAAATTGACCGTTCGTTTGTCGGTGATATCAGCAGCGGCAAGAATGATGCGGCGATTGTGAAGGCGATTATCGCTCTGGCCCACAGCCTTGATCTTCGAGTAATCGCGGAAGGGGTAGAGACCGTGGAGCAAATGGATTTTTTACGTGGGCTCAATTGTGACCAGGCTCAGGGGTATTACCTCTGTCGGCCCCTTCCGGCTGAAGACTTTTTCGATTATGTAAAAGCAGAAACCTGCACCATGGCGATTTAGCGCCCTGTTGGGCTCGTCGAATCCATTGCGACCATTTTTTTGTTGGCCAGGCGATGAAG
>CALZIC010000309.1 GCA_945787285.1 uncultured Desulfuromonadales bacterium | reverse complement strand
TTATCAACGATGTCGAGCAGAGGTTTTACCAGGACCGGCTGGTCTTGCCCGGAGACGATTTTGAACGCGGTGATCGTATCGCCGTGCGCATCACCCCTTTTGACGGTGAGGACGAAGGTGAGTTGTACGAAGGGGATGAACTGGTCATTCCCAACGCTCTCCCCCGTTTTGTCAGCGAACCCCCTGCGGTTTTCGAAGTTAATGCGTATTCCTATCAGGCCGTTGCCGTAGATGCTGATGGCGATACCCTGACCTATGCCCTTGAAGATGGTCCTTCAGGCATGACGATTGACCAGCGCACCGGGGCCCTTTCCTGGGAGGCCCACGCCGGATCCGAAGGGGCTCACCCAGTACGCATTGTTGCCGATGACGGATTTGACGGGCGGGGTGTACAGGAATTTACCCTCTCTTTTGTCATGCAGTGACGCGGGAGGGGAGTTGCTGAATGGCGTGCCTCAAAGAGGCAAGAACAAAAAAAGGTTGAAAGTTTAAAAAAAATAATTAAAATCAGCTGATCTGGTTGTGTGTTTTCTCTTAATGAACATTTTCAAGAGGGATACCATGAAAAGATCAGCGAGCCTGGAAAGTTGGGTTAATAAAACGGAGCAGGGCTTTACACTGATTGAAGCCCTGGTCGGACTCTGCGTCTTTAGTCTCATGTTGGCTATGGCGACGCCTCTTTATTCGGAATGGATCGAGTCGTCCCTTATCCGCGAGGAGGCGCGTGCAGTTGCCATGTTAACCAAGGAAGGCCGCAGCCTGGCCATTTCTCAGAATCTGGAACACCGCCTCGAATTCGACCTCGACAGCAACTGCTACCGCCTGACCCATGGCAACCGCCCTAACAACAGCACTGATTCTGCCTGGGAAAACAATGTCGTTACCGGATGGCATCAGCTACCCGACCATCTTGGGTTGGTGGCCAACAAAGAGTGCGACCGGGTAACCGGTATGGATTACCAGCATTTCAACGGCGGCGGCTCCGGAAACACCGGCTACATATGCATTGACGACCGTCGGGGAGGCGAAACCTTCCGGGTGGGGGTGCCTTACCGGGGGACCGGGCATGTGGTTGTTCACAGCCGGGCTGCTCCCGGCGCTAATTGGCAGTGAGTCTCTATAATCCCTCCTGGCCAACTTGTCAGGGGCGCTTCCCGTAAACGTTTTTCCTTGCAACTCTTCCAATGATTTTCGTATAGTGTGACCCATATTTAATCCGGAACAGGGAGTTTTTTGCATGGCAAAACTTGCCCCATTTCGGGGTCTCAGGTACAACCCGGGACGCATTGAGGATCTGGCTGAAGTAACGGCGCTGCCATACGATGTTATTACCCCTTCTTTACAGGACGAACTCTATGCCCGCCATCCTCTGAACATGGTGCGGCTCGCGTTTGGAAAGGTAAATGAAGGGGATTCGGAAACCGACAACCGGTATACCCGGGCGGCCGCGACATTCAAGCAGTGGCAGGCAGACGGCACCCTGATTCAGGACGATGAGCCGTCTATCTACCTGTATGACCAGAAGTTTGTCGACGCAGACGGCACGACTTTGGTACGTAGCGGGGTGATGGCTCTGGCTCGCATCGAAGACTTTTCCACCGGGCTTGTCAAACCGCACGAAAAAACCCTTCCCCATTCCAGAACTGACCGCCTCAAACTCCTCAAAGCCTGTTCGGCGCACTTCAGTCCGATCTTCTCCCTTTACTCCGACCCGTGCTGTGTTCTTGAGATCTCAAGTCGCCGGGAAAAGGAGCGCTCCCCTGATATAGAAACCGTCGATGACGAAGGGGGCGTGCATCGCCTCTGGCGGGTTACTGACGAGGGTCTGATCCAAAGGGCCCATGGCCTTCTCGACGGTAAGTCGCTCTTTATCGCCGATGGGCACCATCGTTACGAAGCGGCGATCAGCTACCGCAATTACATGCGGGAAAAGCATCCCGAATATACCGGCAAAGAACTTTTCAACTATGTTCTTATGTGCTTTGCCAACATGGATGACCCCGGGATGCGAATTTACCCCGCCCACCGACTGGTGTCCAATCTGGAGAATTTGTCCATTCCATTGTTTCTGCAGGCGGCCGCGGATTATATGGACAGTGAAAGTGAATCCTTTGATTTGCACGATGTTGGGGAAAGGGAGAGGATTCAGGAGTCATTAGGTGCAAAGGGTAAAGAGGGACAACATGTCCTTGCGCTGTGTACTGGTGATAATACGAACCATTACCTTGCCCTGAAAGATGAAGAGGTGATGGACCGCTTTTTTGACTCCACTACCCCCAAGGTGTTTCGCACTTTGGATGTCTCTATTCTTCATCACCTGATCATTGCCGAACTTTTAGGCGTTTCCCCCGAGAAGGAAGAGTTGGAGAACTGCCTGTCCTATGTGAAAAACACCGACGAATTCTTCAATCGCATCGCAGACGGCAGTGCACAACTGGCGTTTCTGATGAACCCCACTCGAATGAGCGAAGTGCGCGATGTCGCCAACGCGGGTGTCAAAATGCCCCCGAAATCGACTTTTTTTAATCCGAAACTGCTGTCCGGACTGGTCATCAATCGCATTGACGAGGATGAAACCGTTCAGGATTGAACTTACTCTATTTCTCGTTCTGGTTAGAGGGAACGAGGTTGACCCTGCATTCAAGGAGGTTATGTGGAAATTCTTGGTATAGATATCGGTTTTGGTTTCACCAAGGCAAGCAACGGCAAAGATTCCCTGATTTTCAAATCGGTCATCGGTGAAGCGACCGATCTGCAGTTTCGCGAACAGATTCTGTCCGGCGACAGTAACGAAGAACACCTGCAGATCGAGGTGGACGGCAAGTCCTACTTTCTGGGTGAACTGGCCGAGCGGCAGAGCAACGTGCGGTTCTTCACCCTCGACCAGAGCCAGTTTATTGCCAAGTTTGTCAAAGTATTGGCACTCACGGCGGCGGCCCGCCTGGTCGGAGGCTTTATCCCCATCAACCTGGTGACAGGTCTGCCGATCGGGTATTACCAGGAGTATAAAAAAGAACTCGCCGACATCCTGCTCGGAGAGCATAAGGTCGTTCTCACCGATGTCCATGGCAAGTCTCAGGAAAAGGTGATCACCATCAACAAGGTGCGCGTCGTCCCCCAGCCGTTCGGGTCGATGTTCAACCTGATGCTTAACGATATCGGCGAATTGGGGGATAAGCGCCTGGTGAAGGACAAGATCGGGGTGATCGATGTCGGTTTCCGTACCTCGGACTATACCGTCTCCGACCGCATGCGCTACTCCGAACGCGGCAGCCGCACTACCGATTCCGGCATTGCCCGGGCCTTTACCGTCATCGCCACCAAGCTGCGTGAAAAAAGCGGGGTCAATGTGGAACTCTACCGCCTGTACGACGCGGTCGATCGCGGCTCGATCAAGATTCGCGGCAAGGAATACGATCTCAAGGGGTTGACCGAGCAGGTCTTCAGCCAGCTGGCTTCTACCGTGGCCAACGAGGTCGATCGCCTCTGGGTCGACGACTGGGATATCGACACCATGGTGATTACCGGCGGCGGCGGGGCAGTGTTGGCCCGTTACATCGAGCCCCTTATCAATGGCAACGTTCTTCCCGCCGATGCCGGCAAGGACGCCCGGCTCAACAACGTGCAGGGGTACTGGAAGTTCGGCAAGCATATCTGGGCCCGCGG
>CALZIC010000308.1 GCA_945787285.1 uncultured Desulfuromonadales bacterium | reverse complement strand
CTGACCGGGCAATAGCGCAAGTCATTGACCTGCCTAAGCGTTCAAAAAATCACCGACGAAACTATGGGTGCGCCTCAGATTTTTTGAAACACTTATTCAGGCCAAGCACTTACACTCTTTACCCGCCCCGATCTCACGGATCCAGGTCTGAAACAGGAAGGAACCTATTCAATTGGACTGGAAACGCTTCTTCGATTCTCTGGGTATGAACGGCACCCACTGGCAGTGGCGCATGATGCGCTGGGAACGCAACATCAAAGGCCTTCTCAAGGGTCAGCCGACCCCGGGGGCCAGTGAAATTTCCCTGACCCGGATCATTATTTTTGTCAACCTGGTCCTCTTCTCGCTGATGGTTCTTCACGGGGCATCGCTTGGACTCGGCATGCGCCCCCTCCTCGCTCCGCCGACCCAGCTTCTGCTGCACTGGGGTGGCCAGCTGTGGCCGCTGGTTCTGAATTACGACCAGTGGTGGCGCTGCCTGACCTACGCGTTCACCCACGGCGGGGCGATACACATCGGTTTCAACATGGTCGTCCTTTACCAGGTCGGCCCGCTGATCGAGGCGGAGATCGGCAAGTCGCGGTTTATCGTGCTCTACATTCGGGCTCCCTGTTCGGCCTGATCGGTTTTGCAATCACCTTCTACCACCGCATTGGACCGCCGGGGCACCAGATACGCAACTTCATGTTCAAATGGGCAATCTTTGCCTTTGTCTTCGGCCTGATGGTCGGGGCCGACAATGCCGGACATCTCGGAGGAGGACTCGGCGGAGCCGTCTTCGGCCTGTTGCTTCCGATGGGCGTTCGGCGACAGGGGCATGTGTCCAAAATATTCAACCTGCTCGCTGCACTCTGCGTGGCCGCTATTGTCGGCAGCCTGGCGCTGCTTGCCTTTTCGATTATCAGCGGATAGACGAGCTATGGCCAAACAGAAATTTCCCGTCACCCAGGCAACCCGCCTGCTGAAACAACACAAGGTCGACTTTACGCCGCACCTGTATAATTACGAGGACAAGGGGGGCACGGCGGTATCCTCCCGCGAATTGGGGGTCGACGAACGTTCGGTGATCAAAACCCTGGTTATGGAGGACGAGCGCCACCAGCCGCTGATCGTGTTGATGCACGGCGATTGCCAGGTCTCCACCAAGGAACTGGCCCGGATTATCGGTTGCAAGTCCGTCAGTCCCTGTGAGGCACAGGCGGCCGACAAGCATTCCGGCTACCAGGTCGGCGGCACTTCCCCCTTCGGCACCCGCAAGGCGCTGCCGGTTTACATGGAAGAGACCATACTCGAGCTGCCGACCATCTACATCAACGGCGGCAAGCGCGGTTTTCTGGTCGGCATTGACCCCAGCGAGGTGATGCGACTGCTGGATGTGACGCTGGTTAAAGTGGGGATTTAAGAGCAGCTATCAGCTATCAGCGAAAGCATCAGGAAAAAACAATTTAGCCCTTCAAGTTTTTTTCTGAAAGCTGACTGCTGACCGCTGATAGCTTTTTCCAAAAGGAGGATCCCATGTCAGACGAGAGGTTCCAACGTGCGGCTGAGTCCATCAAAGAAGCCCGAACTTTGGTCATCACTGCCGGTGCCGGCATGGGGGTCGACTCGGGACTCCCCGATTTTCGCGGCGACAAGGGATTCTGGAACGCCTACCCCATGTACCAACGGCTCGGCATCAACTTCATCGGCGCCGCCAACCCTGCCAACTTCGAAGGGGACCCCGCCTTCGGCTGGGGCTTTTACGGACACCGCACCAACCTTTACCGCGAAACCGTCCCCCATGAGGGCTTTCATATCCTGAAGCAATGGGCCGAACGTTTTGCTCTCGAAACCTTCGTCGTCACCTCCAACGTCGACGGCCAGTTCCAGAAGGCCGGGTTCGGCGAAGACAGAATCCTCGAAGTTCATGGGTCGATCCACCACCTGCAATGCCTCAAACCGTGCACGATGGCGATCTGGAACAACGACGAACAGATTAGCGTCGATTTTGAAACCATGCGCGCCCAGCATGTCCCCCAATGCCGCCACTGCGGCGGCCCCGCCCGCCCGAACATCCTCATGTTCGGTGATTATTCGTGGATCAGCGACCGCACCGGCGATCAGGAAGAGCACTTCGACGCCTTTCTCGACGCTCGGCGGGGCCAGCCAATGGCGGTGGTCGAAATGGGCGCCGGCACTGCCATTCCCACCATCCGCTACATGAGCGAGCGCCTCGGAAGCCGCAACGATGCCACGGTGATTCGCATCAACCCCAGGGAGCCGCAAATCTCCCCGCCCCATATCGGCCTGTCCTGCGGCGCCGTCGAGGGGCTGCGTCGCATCGACGAAGCCATGGGGTAATCCAGAGGACGGAAGACGGAAGACGGAAGACGGAAGACGGAAGACGGTGATTGACAACTTGGCCCTCTGCCCTCTGCCCTCCACTCCCAACGGACAATGGTATACTTTTGGCGACCCTTAACCATTAGCCGTTCGGAGGGAGCCATGACCTACTCCGCCCTGCTCACCGACCTCTACGAACTGACCATGCTGGCCGGGTATTTCGACGAGGGGATGCACGAGAAACCGGCGACCTTCGACCTGTTCTTCCGCGAGGCCCCCTTCAAGGGCAGCTACGCGGTCTTTGCCGGACTGGAGCCGGCCCTGCAGTACCTCTCCGAACTGCGCTTTTCCGCGGAAGACCTCGCCTACCTGAACAGCCTGGGTATTTTCAAGCCGGCCTTTCTCGATTATCTGCAAACCTTCCGCTTTCGCGGCAAGGTCATCGCCCCCCCCGAAGGGACGGTGGTTTTCGGCAAGGAGCCTCTGGTCAGCGTCGAGGGACGCCTGGCTGAAGCCCAGTATGTCGAAACCGCCCTGCTCAACATCATCAACTTCCAGACCCTGGTTGCCACCAAGGCCGCCCGTCTGACTGTGCGGGCTCAGTGTCGGACGGGCCGCGTTCATCGGCGGGGTACGCTCGACCAGCAACGTCTGGGCCGGACAGGTATTCGGCATCCCGGTCAAGGGTACCCATGCCCACAGCTGGGTGATGGCCTTTGACGACGAACTCAGCGCTTTTCGGGCCTATGCGGAATGTTTTCCCGACAGCTGCGTGCTGCTGGTCGATACCTACGACACCCTGGAAAGCGGCATCCCCAACGCCATCACCGTGGCGCGGGAGCTGCGCGAAAAGGGGCACCAGATGATCGGGGTACGACTTGACTCGGGCGACTTGGCCTATTTGAGCAGGGAGACCCGCCGCATGTTCGACGAGGCGGGGTTTCCCGAGCTGAAAATCGTGGCCAGCAACGAACTCGACGAATACGTGATCCAATCGATGCGCAGCGAAGGGGGAAGGGTCGACATCTACGGCGTCGGTACCAAGCTGGCGACCTGCTCCGGCGAAGGAGGAGGAGCGCTTGGCGGGGTCTACAAGCTGGTCCGCTTCGACGATCAGCCACGGCTCAAGGTGACCTCCGACATTGCCAAAAGCACCGTCCCGGACCGCAAAGAACTTTTGCGGGTGGTCGATGCAAACGGCACCTTCGTCATGGACGTCATGTGCCGCGAAGGTGAACAGCTCACGCCCGGAGACAGGGTTTACGATCCGACCAATCCCTCGCGTCACAAGGCGGTCCCCAACGGAGTCCGTTTTGAAAAAATCCGTCAGACCGTCATGGAACAGGGTCGCATCCTGACGCCCTCCCCTGCACTGGAGGTCATGGCCGACCGCTGCGCCGACCAGCTCAAACGCCTGCCCAACGGCTCCCTGCGCCTGTTCAATCCCCACATCTACAAGGTGTCGATCAGCCCCCAGCTGCACGAAATGCGGGAGCGCCTGATTGCTAAGTACCAACAGGGGGGCTGATTGGCGGGCCCGGTGCGGTAAAAGCGACAAAACCTTCCCCAATCGGGGCAGAAATATGATAATCTGCGTAATTAATTATTATCATGGTCCAACCAGATGGCCCTGCCGATCTTCTGCCCGATACGAAAGTCCGATCGTGAGACAACAAACATCCCTGCTGAAAACCACTGCCGGCTTCATGCTCTGCTGGGGCGTCACCTACCTGGCCCTGGAGGGGGGCATCGCCCTCTTCAGCCGCGTTTTCACCTTCGTCAAGGGAGGCCCCAAGCTCCCCATGGTTCTCAGCGTGGCATGCGCCATTGCCTTGGGCCTTTATGTTGTACGCAGGTGGCCTCACAACCACGAGCAACAGCCGGACACCCCTTTGAAGCCTGAAAAAATAAATACACCTGCCCCCAGAACCTCCTCCCCCGAAGATCATCCCTTTGCCGGCACCGAAGCCTTCCAGTCCGCACGCCCTGAAGGCCCACCATTGACCGAGGTCATTTCCCGCTCGATCGACCTGCAACTGGAACTGACCCGCCAGGCATTCGATCTCACCAGCGTAGCGCTGCTGTGGCCCGCCCCCGATGCAAAGAGTCTCGAACTGAGCAACATCGCCACGGTGCATCGTCATATAAAACAGGGCCCCTTTCCGATTGGAGCCGGCATTACCGGCGCCCTGTCGAAAGAGGCCAGCGAAATAGCGATCGCACCGGTCCGCGGCCAGTTTTCAGGACTGCCATACTACGGGGACCAGGATAATGCCGGCAGCCTCTTTCTGGCCAAACTGCCGGAAGATCCGCTGCAGGAGACGGCCTGCGCCAGCGACCGCCCCGGCGGCATTCTCTGCGTCGACCGCACCAGTTCCGAGCCCTGGAGCGATGCCGAACGTCAGGCCCTCTCCCTGGCAGCGCGCCGCCTGGCCCTGGATATCTCGATCGGCGAACGCCTTTACCAAACGGACCAGGAGAGCCGCGTCATCCGCCAGATCTGCATGGGGATGCATGAGCTCAACCAGGGGCTTGGGCTCGAAGCCTCCTTCGATGCCACCAATAAAGCGGTCAGGGCCCTGGTGCCTGCCGACTTTATCGCAATCAGCCTGGTTGAGGACAACAGGTTCCACACCACCCACTGGGCCGAGGGGACCCACGCCGAAAAGGTTCTCGGGGTGAAATACCCCCTCAATGAAGGCCTGGTCGGGCAGGTCATCAAGTTCAACCGTCCTCTCCCCGAAGGTGGGGAATACCAAGGCGCATCGCCGGTTTTCAGCTCCCAGCACCTGTTCAGCGATTTCCGTTCCCTGCTGATCTTGCCGCTGCGCAAAGACGGCGAGGCCCCCATCGGCGTGCTGACGGTGGCCTCAAAAAAACCGGACCTTTTCCGCCGCTCGCAGCAAGGCATCCTGCAGTTGATCGCCACCCAGGTGGCGATCAAGATCGACCTGGCCCAGTCCCACGAAAGAATCAACCAGATGGCCATAACCGACAGCCTTACCGGACTGGCCAACCACCGCGCCTTTCTGCACGGCTTTGAGGTCATGCTCAACCGGGCCCAGCGGCGCGAAAGCCCGCTGGCTGTTCTGCTCTGCGATGTGGATCACTTCAAGGGGGTCAACGACCGCTACGGGCACCCCTTCGGCGACCAGGTGCTCAAAAAGGTGGCTCAGACCCTCGGCAATTCGGTCCGGGTGGTCGATCTGGCGGCTCGATACGGGGGGGAAGAGTTTGTCGCCGTACTGGAAGATTCCAGCCACGAGGGGGCCCGGTTCATGGCCGAGCGTCTGCGCAGCCAGGTCGAGGAGCTGTCCATCCCTTTTCAGGGAAAGGAGGTCAAGGTGACCATTTCCATCGGTTATGCCCTCTACCCTGAAAATGGCATGGAGATGCAGACCCTGATCGACCGGGCCGACGAAGCGCTGTACCAAGCCAAGAAAAACGGGCGCAACCGGTTGGAGCAGTGGAGCGGCCCTCAGGCCAAAACGGCCTGAAATATTGATCCCATAAAAGCTAAAACAAGAAGGCCGTGTTCTACGATGAAAGCGGCCTTTTTATATCCTGCCATCTGCAAAGATCCATGCGGCGAGTAGCCATTCGCGATACAAGTCTGCAACCTGGATCGAAATCTACTTATAAAATAGTGTAAAATTAAGCGATTCCTTCAGCCCTGCCACTTACTTCCCATGTTTACAGGAGTGCTTTGCAGTGGAGAAAAAAAACATCCACTTTGCCCTCAAGATCCTAACGGCGGTGGTTCTCGTCATGGGGGGACTCAGCCCCGCTCTCTCGGCGAAAGCCCCACACAAGGTTTTGTTCATCAGCTCCTATCATCCCGGTTTTCCCACCTTCTTCCAGCAGATCGAGGGAATAAACTCTGTCGTTTCCGAAAAACCCATTCTGCTTGACGTCGAGTTCATGGACTCCAAACGGTTTGCCGATCGTGAAAACATCGACAATTTTCACCGCTCCCTCTCCTACAAGCTCTCTCGCACCGAGCCCTACGATGCCGTCATTACCGGCGATGACAACGCCCTGTTGTTCGCCGCCCGACATCAACAGGCACTTTTCAAGGGCATCCCGATCGTCTTCATGGGGGTCAACAACGTAGCAAAGGCTCTGGAGCAGAATGACACCCCCTCCATTACCGGGGTGGTCGAAGCGATCTCCATGGAAGAGACCCTGGCCCTGATCGGCCGACTCCACCCTCGGGTGAAAAGAATCATTGCCCTGGTCGACAGCACCCCAAGCGGCCAGGGGGACCTGAAGACCTTCTACAGGTA
>CALZIC010000307.1 GCA_945787285.1 uncultured Desulfuromonadales bacterium | reverse complement strand
GCCTCTGCCGAGAGCTCGAAGTCAAGGCCCCTTTCGCGGCCATATTCCCCCAGAAAGAAATTGGCCAGCTCAAGGATATCGCCGCCTCTTTCCCTTAAAGGGGGGATTTCCACCGGGATCACCTGCAGCCGGTAGAAGAGGTCCTGGCGGAAATTCCCCTTTTGGACCTCCTCGGCCAGATTCCTGGAGGTGGCGCAGAGGACCCGGACATCGATGGGGATCGGGGCCTGTCCTCCGACCCGTTCAATCTCCCGCTCCTGCAGGACCCGCAAGAGTTTGACCTGCAGGTCGAGGGGCATATCGCCGATTTCATCGAGCAGGATGGTGCCCTGATCGGCCAGTTCGAACTTGCCGATGGCGCGCTTTTCGGCGCCGGTAAAGGCCCCTTTTTCGTGGCCGAAGAGCTCCGACTCCAAAAGCCCTGCCGGAATGGCGGCGCAGTTGACCCGCACGTAGGGCTTGTCGGCCCGGCGGCTCTCATAGTGGATGGCCGCCGCCACAACTTCCTTGCCCGTGCCGCTTTCCCCATGGATCAGCGCCGAGGCATCGGACATGGCCACCTGGCTGACCAGGTTGAGCATTTTCTGCATCGGCGGGCTCGAACCGATGATCGGCCGGCGCAGGCCGCCGCAGTGCTCGAGTGAGACGCAGCGCGCCTTGACTGCCTGCATCTCGATGATGCGGTTGATCCGGAAGCTGAGATCATCGAGGTCGAACGGTTTGAGAATATAGTCGGCCGCCCCCTTTTTCAGGCAGCTCACCGCGTCATCGGTGCTGCCGTAGGCGGTCATCATGATCACCTCGGTGCGGGGGGAGAACAGCTTCACCTCGGTGAGGAGTTTTTCTCCGTCCATGCCCGGCATGCGGATATCCGAGAGGAGGAGCTGGTAGCTGTGGGCCCTGGCCAGCTCGAGAGCCTGGAGGCCGGTTTCGGCTGCATCGACCTGCCAGCCCTGATCACGCAGGTGATCGAGGACGGTAATGCGCATAATCTCTTCATCTTCGGCAACAAGGATGCGTGCGGTCATATTTGGCTCTCGGTTGAAGTTTCTGCATCATCGGCAATCGGGACGTTCAAAGTGAAGACCGCGCCGCCATCTGGGTCGTTCTGCGCGGTCAGCTCGCCGCCCATTCGTTCTACCAGGGAGTAGGAGACGGAAAGGCCCAGGCCAGTCCCTTCGCCGACCTCTTTGGTGGTGAAGAAGGGTTCGAAGATTTTATCGAGATGCTCCGGGGTGATTCCTGGCCCGCTATCGGCCACCTCGATTCTCAGCATGTGCCCGGAAAGGTGGCTGCTTACCCTGAGGGTTCCTCCCTCCTTACCCATGGCCTGCACGGCGTTGCCGGCAAGATTCATGACCACCTGCCGTAGCGCCTCCATGCCGACGACCAGGGGCGGCCCCACCTCAAGCCGCAGGTCAACCGCCACGGTGCGTCGCCCCATGCAGGTCAGCTCCAGGCATTCCCGGATCATTCCGTCCACATCTCCCCGCTGCACCTCCAGCGGTTCTTTGCGGCCGATATTCAGCAACTGCTGCACCGTCCCCTTGATCCGCTCGACCCCCTGTCCGAGCAGGGTTAGGTAACGGGTCAGCAACTCCGGCTTGTCCATGCTCCGCTTCATGGTCTGAATACAGTTCTGCATGCCCCCCAAGGGATTGTTGATCTCATGGGATATGCCGGCAACCAGGCGACCGAGAGCCGCCATTTTTTCACTCTGGAAGACCTGCTCGCGGGTAGCGTCGAGCTCCTGCTGGGACTGGTCGAGTCGCTGGCAGAGTGTGTGGAAATGGCCGGCCAGGGAGCCGATTTCATCATCGGGATCCTCCAGCAGGGAACCCCCGGCATCGCGGCGCTGGGGGTACAGGTCCATTTCTCTGGCGAGGGCTTTCAGGCGTTTCGCCACCAGCAGGTCGAAAAGGAGATAGATGACCAGAGAGACGATGACAATGGTGGCCAGGCCGATGTTCAGCAGCAGCCGATTGTTGGTTTTAATTTCGGCATACGCCCAGTCCATGGGGATCGAGACGCTCATGCCGCCGCGGACATCCCCGATCTCATAATGATGATCCCTGTGGCAGTTGAGGCAGTGGCTGTCGACCTTCAGGGGGGCCATGTAGCGGAGCCGTCGTTTGCCGGAGACTTTTTCGAGCTCTACCGTTTCAGCCTCCCCCCTGGTGAAACTCTCAAGGCTGCGGCGTTCAAAATCGTCGGGGGTGTTGTCGGGGTTGAGCGGCTGAAGGCTGGTGACGTTGAACTGACCCATGCCTTCTCTGGCGGCATAGGTGGAGAGCTCCCGGGTCACCATGGCCGGGTTGCGTTTAACCAGCCAGTTGCCTGCCTCGTCCTGGATCTGCCCTTCTTCGAGAAAGGGGTTTTCCTCGACCCCCGGACTTTTGACCAGAAAGAGGCCGTTGTGATCGGCCACCCACTGCCGGGTGATGCGGATCTGGTGAAAGAGCATTTTGGCCTGCCGGGTGGCCTGCTGCACCACCAGGTCTTCCTGAAAGCTGGAGGTGCGGTAAAAGGTGACGCCGAAGGAACAGCAGATCACCAGGGCGATAAAAATGATGAATTTTGTTTTCAGCTGCATGGCAGCGACGACTCTCTTTATTGGGTTTACAGCGGGTGATTGCCTTGATGTCAGGGACGAAATCGATTGCTACCGTATGGTAACACACGACGGCCGCAAGGGCTACCATCCGGTAACGCCGAGCCCTGTTGGTCGCTTCAAGCATCCGAAAGTATACGTCTTTAAGTTGTGGCATAGCCATTGCTAATCAATAGATCAGCAATGCGGAATGCGGAAAGAATGTTCGAAATTTCGGACACTCTCCATTTTTCCGCTAACATTGTAAGATGTTTCCAATTTGGGCTTTTGCTGCGGCCCAAGGTTTCAACGGGAAACCATTGCCACACAACTGACCGAAAGGGGGAAATGGAAAGAGAAATGACACGAGAGGAGAGGGCGAAAGTAAATCGAAGAATAACAAATCACCCAAAAGGCTGCGTATGGAACCAAAAAAAATTATGACCTATGTGTCAATCTGCTGTGTGGTGGCAGTCATTGGATTATTTGCCTACGTGGTGAAGGAGTCCAAGATGCTGTCGTACCTTTCGAGCGATCCGAAGGTCTGCATCAACTGCCACACCATGAATACCCACTACGCCACCTGGCAGCACAGCTCGCACCGGGAAAAAGCCACCTGTGTTGATTGTCATCTACCGAGAGATTCTTTTGTCAACAAAATGATCGCAAAGTCCAAAGACGGCTTCAATCACTCGATGGCCATGACCTTTCGCACCTACGGCTACAACCTCAGAATTACCGAAGATGCTGCACGAAGGATTCAGGCCAACTGCATCTCCTGCCACCGCGAAGCGGTTTCGCAGATGCTTGAGAACAGCAAACTCTACCAGACGGCCGATACCGGGATGGAGATCGACCGGTTCTGCTGGGAGTGCCACCGGGAGATTCCCCACGGCATCACCCGCAACCTGACCACGAGCCAGTCCAATCTCGGCGTAAAAGAAAATTAGATCAAGAAATAGATTCGGAAGATAAATTCAACAAGGAGAGAAATTTATGAACAGATCAACAGTGCTGACAATCGCTTCAGTGGTCGTCATGGTTCCCCTGATCCTGCTGCTTGTTTCGATCAAGGAGAACAAGGCGGAGCAGCAGGCCATCAACGC
>CALZIC010000306.1 GCA_945787285.1 uncultured Desulfuromonadales bacterium | reverse complement strand
CAAGTAAGCATTGCTCAGCGTAAAAAATCCGTCTTTCGGATGATAAGAAAAGAGGGACACCCCAGCGGGTGTCCCTCTTTTTTGTGTCAGACCGGCCAACCCATTGTTATCTTTTAAGAAAAACGTTTGACCCCTGGGGTGTTTTCTGTTAAAAAATACCAACAAACATGGCGCAAGGGTGCGCTTTTCAGCGTCGCCGTCGAGTCGGCCACAGGCGGTGGTGGCTAGTGCCCTGTAAGGTTAATCCTGTCTTCTAATTCTGGTCCTTTTCGCCCCTGTCGGCGTTGCACCTCCTTGGCTTAAGCCAAACTAGGCCTGCGTCGGTGCGCCTTGACAGGAACAAAAATGCCTCAGAATTTATCGACGCGATTAACCACGCAGGCCACTGGGGGAATGAAAGGAGGGTTGACGAAAAGGTTGGTGGTCGAAATATAATGACAACGACGGAAACAGGAGGAAAAATGATGAAAAATTTGGTTTTTCTGTTTATGATGGCCCTGGTAATGGTGATGGCCCCCGCAGGGCAGACGGTGCTCGCCGAGGAGGTGCAAATTCTTGCTCAGGCCGATGGGATGATCGATCTCAACGCGGCCGGGGCTGTCGACCTGCAGACGCTTCCCGGGGTCGGTCCGGCGATCGCCGAGCGCATCGTGGCCTACCGCGAGGAGCAGGGGGGCTTTTCGTCGGTCGATGACCTGGTGCAGGTCAAGGGAGTCGGCAGCAAGACCCTCGAGAAGCTGCGCAGTCTAGTTTATGTTCAGTGATAGGTCGTTCCCATCCGGAAACCTTGGATGGGAATAGCTTGGTTTTAATATGGGAAACGAGCAATTTTCCGCAAGATCTAGGAAATCAAAGCCTTGCGCGGAGCCGTGCACCGTAGGTCGCACAAACAAGGCCGCAGATTGACGCTGGGCTTGCGGAAAAGGGCGGTTTCTTGATGAAGACTAGGTCGTTGCCCTGCCGGCCTTTTAAGGGCCGGCAGGGTGGTTTGTTTTCTTTGGAGGGAGTGAATCGATGACGGATACGGCCCCGCCTGCTTCAGGCCGCAGGTTCCCCCTGGTTCCGGTGCTTATTGTCCTGGCTCTTCTCGGGGTCGCCCTGTTCGGTGAACGAGGGGTGATGTGCGCCCTTGAGTCGCGGCAGGAAAAGGAGGGACTTGAGGCCAAGGTCGCCGCGCTTGAGGGGGCCAACCGGAAATTGAGGGAAGAGATCGACGCGCTGCGATCCGATCCCGGCTATATCGAGACGGTGGCGCGTCAGGAGCTTGGCATGGTCAGGGGGGATGAGTTGGTTTACCAGTTTCGGGCCCGGTCGCAAGAGGGGGCCTCCGAAGTTGCCGCCGGCACGCCGGTAGAAAAAGACGGCTCTCCTGACCGGATTCGCTGAATTCGCAGGTGCGCCCAATTGTGTCGTGCAGAATGGCCGCGAATATTTCGGGGCTTTTGTTTTTTGCAGGGCTGGCTTTGCTTGACACTACCGGTTGCGAAGAGATAGCATAGGCGACATTTCGCTGGTTTCGAAATCCGCAGGAGACAGCCATGACCTACGATGCCCGTAAGATCTGTCCGCTCTGTGCCTGGCGTGCTAACTGTGCCAAGCGTTTCTCCATGCAGGACAGTACCCTGCACTGTCCCGATTTCAGCGAAGATGTTCAGTTGCGTAAAGAGGCAGAGAAGGCGGCTGAGGGCACCCCGTCCGACGGCGCCTGCAACGATTAGCATAAAGCAAGGGCGGCCGTCTTCTGGCCGCCTGGAGGATCATTATGGTTCAACAGGTTAAGTCCCGCTCGCAGCGCAGGATGGAGAAGAAACAGGCCCTGCTTGTGGTCGTTTTGTTGCTCGTCGCCTCTCTGGCCAGCTTTTCCCTTGGGGTGATTGTCGGCAAGAGCCGCCCCGATGAGGTCAGTATCGCCCCGTCCCCTGCCATTCCTTCCTATCCTGTAGAGCCTGTTGCCTCGTCGCCAAAACCGAGCGATAAGGTGGCCGAATCCCCTGGCCAGGAGCGGACCGAAAAAAATCCGCAACTCACCTTTTACGATGCGCTCCCCAAGGGGGCTCAGCCCCCGCTCGGCAGCGGCATCAATCTCCCCCCTGCCGAAAAGCCCTCGCCGGTTGTCAAGGAGGCTCCCGTCCAGCAGCAGCCCGTGGTAAAGGAGATCCTCGAATCGCTGCCGGAGAAGAAGGTTGAGCCCGTAAAAAAGGCGGCCGTTCAGGCGCCTCTGCCCAAGGCCGACTCCAAGGGGGCCTATGTCGTTCAGGTCGCCTCATTCAAGCAGCAAAAGGACGCCCGGGGCCTGCGCGATCGTCTGGTGAAGACCTACCCGGCCTTCACCGAGTCGGCCGATCTGGGCGAGAAGGGGGTCTGGCATCGGGTGCTGGTCGGGCCGTTTACAAACACGGACGTTGCCAAAACCGTGATGGAGCATCTCAAGGCGGAGGAAAAGATTTCCGGCATCGTAAAACGTCGCTGAATCGGATGGTCACGGGTAGAGAAAAAATCTACACTTTTTTTCTTGACTTCTGATCACGATGTCTGTAGATTCCCGAAACCGTGACGCGGGGTGGAGCAGTCTGGTAGCTCGTCGGGCTCATAACCCGAAGGTCGGAGGTTCAAATCCTTCCCCCGCAACCAAGCAAAGCAGGTCCTTCCAGTGGGAGGAGCTTTGATGAATATAATGGCGGTATAGCTCAGTTGGTTAGAGCATGCGGCTCATATCCGCAGTGTCCGGAGTTCGAATCTCTGTACCGCCACCCTCTTCGACAAAACCCTTTCCAGTTCATGGAAAGGGTGTTGTCGTTTTCCGTTCGTGCGGCATGAGAAATGGACAAACTCTTTCGAAAAACAGTAGAGCGGCACGCCCTGTTTCCCCGAGGGGCCCGGGTTCTGGTCGGCCTGTCCGGGGGCGCTGACTCCGTTGCCCTGCTCACACTTCTGCACGGCTGTCGCCATGCCCTGGGGGTCGACGTCGGGGCCGCCCATCTCGACCATGGGATGCGGGCGGAAAGTGCCGGCGATGCCGCCTTTGTCTCCCGGTTCTGCGCCTCTCTCGGGGTGCCTCTCTGGTCCGGTTTCGAGAATGTTCCCGTGCGGGCAAAAAAGGCCGGGGGAGGGCTTGAGGAGGCGGCCCGCCTTGCCAGGAGGGAGTTTCTCGAGAAAGTGGCCAGCGAGAACGGGTTTTCCCACATCGCCCTCGGTCACCATCGGGACGATCAGGCCGAAACCTTTTTACACCGTCTTCTGCGGGGCGCTGGGGCTTCTGGTCTTGCGGCCATGGCAATGCGAAGGGGGGCGTACGTTAGGCCCCTGCTCCATTTTTCCCGCAGGCAGATTCTCGCGTACCTCGCGGAAGAAGACCTTGCTTATGTCGAGGATGCGAGCAACGACAGTCTCGAGTTCACCCGCAACCGGATTCGCCACCAGGTTCTTCCCCTTCTGCACACCTTTAATCCCCAGATAGAGGAGCACCTCGGGCGTCTCTGTGGCCGATTGGCTGTTGAGGAGGATTACTGGGATGCCGTGGTGGCGCAGGAGAGGGAGCGTCTGGCCCACCGGTTTGAGGGCGGTCTCTGGCTCGATCGCGGCGAATGCCTGAAGCTTCACCCGGCCTTGCGCAGAAGTCTCATTCGGGGGGTGCTGGAGGAACTCAGGGGGGACCTGCGCGGCATTTCATCGTCCCATCTGGAGTCGGTCGACTCCCTTCTT
>CALZIC010000305.1 GCA_945787285.1 uncultured Desulfuromonadales bacterium | reverse complement strand
GAGGTCGATGCTAATTGAGCAAGTATAGGCACCTTATCCGATTTTTCACATTGCGTAAATTGATTTGTTGTGCATATTGTGTTGCGTATTTTGCAACGCTTGAGAGAAAGCCGCCAAGACAAAAAGAAAGGCGTAGTTCGTAGGGTGGGCTGTGCCCACCGTCTTTTTGAGGCAGCCAAGGCTGGTGGGCGCAGCCCACCCTACGAAGGACTGGAAAAAACTTTTTCCCTAGGAGGCTATCGGACTTTACATGAACCGACTGCAAAATCGACTGATCGGCCCACATCTCCGACGATTTTCGACAAATAGCCCTGCTATTCGCTCTCAAATCCTCGAAAATCTGGTCTCAACCATCCGATTTTTCGTTTCGGTCCGTTAAGTCCGACAGCCTCCTGATGTTTCTCAGCGTCCTTTGCGCACTCGAGGGCGCGTAGCGACCGGGCGGTAAAAAAAGAGGACTCAAATGGATATCCGTGAACTCGAAATTTTTTTGACCGTCGCCGAACAGCTCCATTTCGGCCGCGCCAGCCAAGCCTGCAACCTGAGTCCCTCGGCGCTGACCCGCACCATACAGAGGCTGGAAGGAGAGGTGGGGCAGCCGCTCTTTAACCGCGACAACCGCACGGCCACCCTTACGGCTGCAGGGGAGCAGTTTCGCAACTTTGCCCGCCAGTCAGTACAGGAGTGGCAGCGACCAGGCCATCGCCGGCACCCTTTCAATTTACGCTTCGATCACCGCCGTCTACAGCCTGCTCCCCCACCTGCTTGAGTCCTACCGCAGCGCCTACCCCGAGGTTCAGCTCGAATTGCGCACCGGGGCCGCCGAACAGGCGGTGGGCCAGGTGCAGACCGGCGAAATCGACTTGGCTGTGGCGGCTCTGCCCGACCGGCACCGTTCGCGCATCGAATTTCTGCCGATCACCACCACCCCACTGATCTTCATTGCTCCGAGGCAGGAGGGCCTTCTCTCCATTCCCACCCGCGGCGCCGAGCTGGACCTTTCCCTGGCCCCCCTGGTTCTGCCGCAGACGGGGCTCTCCCGGCGGCGCCTCGACAAGTGGCTGAAAGAGAACCGCACTGCCCCGAATATCTCTTCGGAGGTTTCCGGCAACGAAGCGATCATTGCTATGGTGCGGCTCGGCTGTGGAATCGGCGTGGTTCCGAGGCTGGTCCTCGAGCGCAGCCCGTTTCGGGAAGACGTTACCGTTCTGGAGAATGCCCCGAAGCTTGAACCGTATGTCGTCGGGCTCTGTTCGACCCGGCGCAACCTTCAGCGCCCCGGGGTTAAGGCCTTCTGGCAGCTCGCCGAGGAGCAATCGTCGGCCTGACTGGAAATACCGGTTAGCGGCCGGTCCGACCGGAAGGCTTTTTGCAAAGGTTGCAGTATCTCCACCCGCAGGACGGAACTTTGACAGGCTGAAGATCTGTCCTGCCTGACCAGGCCCGCAGGACCTGCGACGCTGCAAACCGTGGTCATCGACCCCTATTTTTCGGCTTGCCCTTTCACCACAGGATGACTTCCATGTCCGGAAAACAGAAAAGCCTCAAATCGTTTATTTTCGCTGCCATTCTCATCGTGTCGCTGGGCACCTTTCTGTGCATCTACCTGGTCACAACGACCATTTACCAGCAGGCTTATTCCAGCCAGGCCACAGCGGTCAGTCTGGGCATCTCAGCACAGATTTCCAATTCCCTTCTGCAACTGATGGAGAAGGGATGGAGCCGAAAAGACCTGTTCACCTTTCTCGACCCGGTGGTTCACGCCAACCCGCAGATACCGATCGGCGTTTCGCTTTATCGGGCGACGTCAGTGACCGAGCAGTACGGCGCGGTCGACGCCGCCATGCGCGATGAAGGTGTGCGCCAGGTCATGGCAACCGGCGTTTCGACATCGATTGCGAAGAAGGATGTCGTTACCGAGGTACTCGCTGTAAAGGCTGCTGCCGACTGTCTCGGCTGTCACGACAACGTGAAGCCGGGACAGGTGCTCGGAGTGCTGGCCATCAGCCAGGACCTTTCGGCGAGCACCGGGGAGATTCAGCGCAAATTCATCCTGGTTTTTCTGCTGCTCTCGCCCCTTCCGTTTCTCATGGCGTGGCTTATTTCGAGGCGGGTGACCCAGAAGGTGGGACGGGCCACAAGGCTTCTGCATGACGAGATCAAAAACGTCAACAGCATCAATGACCTGACGGCTTTAACCCTTGAGGGCGGCAGAACTGATTTCACCGAAATCAACTCCATCCTCAGCGAATTCAAGCAGTTTTCCGATAAGATGCGCGACGTCGCTATCGACAAGGATCTGCTGGCTTTTGAGGTGAACCTGCTGGAAACCTTTATCATCACTTCCGAGGTGGTCAAGGACTGGCGGGACCATGTGGCGAAACTGCTCAACCAGGTCAACGAGATCATGGATGCCTATGTGCTCTTTTCCCTCTTCGACACAGGCGACGAAACCTACGATCTCGAAGTCTTCTGGCGCAGCAGACCCTGCCCCCAGACACGGCACTATTTTGACCAGGTGGTCAACCAGCGGCTCAATGATCATCGCCGGTTGAAGCCCCTCTCCCATGTCAAAACCCGGCACAACATCGTCAATTTCGATTCGGCCGAAATGACCATCGCGGAAAAGGACCTCGATCTGCAGACCAAATCGATTTTTCTGGAGAACCCCCAGATCGGCGGTGTGGTCGGTCTCGGTGTCCACTCGGACCTGAAGCAGGATGAGGGCCGGGCGCTGGTGATCGAGAGTATTCTGACCACCCTGCTCAATGTCATCGGTTCGGTCAAGGCGATTTACAACTACACCAAGGAGCTTGAGTATTACGCGACCCGCGACCCCCTGACCAACCTCTACAACCAGCGGGTCTTCTGGGAACTGGCCGAAAACGAACTGCAGCGGGCCAATAGTCACGGTTACAGTTTCGGGATCCTGATCGTCGATCTCGATAATTTCAAGCTGATCAACGACCGCTACAGTCATGGTTTCGGGGACACCTACCTGAAACTGCTGGCCGAACGGCTTAAAAAGACCCTGAAGGCCGGCGATATCATCACCCGTTACGGGGGAGACGAATTTGCCTTTATCCTCCCCGAGTCGGACCGGGAAAAAACCTACGAGATGGCTCTGCAGGTGATCGATGCGATCAAGGAAACCGTGATCGAGGCCCCCGACGGAAAATCGATCAAGGCGACCGCGTCGATCGGCCTTGCCGCCTTTCCCGAGCATTCGACCGAACTGAGCACCATGTTCGTGATCGCCAACAACATGATGTACAAGGCCAAAACCGAGGGCAAGAACCGTATCGGCGTACCCACCCGCGAAGACATCGTCGAGGTGCTCAAGGCGACCGAGGAAAAGACCCTCTTTCTGCTCAATGTTCTGGAGAATGAGGAGAGGGTCATCCCCTTCTTTCAACCGATCATGAATGTTGCCGACGGCTCGGTTCCGATGCACGAACTGCTGATGGGGATCGAACATGAAGGGAAGATTCTACCCGCGGGGCAGTTTATCGATATGGCCGAAGACATGGGGATCATCAGCCAGCTCGATTATATCAATATCGACAAGGCCTTCCGGCATGTCCGCGATAAGGGGTATGAGGGGATGCTGTTCATCAACCTTTCACCCAAGTCGCTGATCCTGAGTGAATTCATTCATAAAATAAGGGCCTTTGCCACTGCCTGCGGAATCCCCCCGGAACAGATCGTTTTCGAAATCACAGAGCGGGAGACGGTCAAAAACACCGCGCTTCTCGACAAGTTCGTCAAGGATCTCAAGCTCGAGGGATTCAAGTTCGCCATCGACGATTTCGGGGCGGGTTTCTCCTCCTTCCACTACATCAAGATGTTCCCGGTCGATTACATCAAGATCGAAGGGGAATTCATCCGCAATGCTCCCAAGGACGCAACAGACCGGGCCTTTGTCAAAAGCATCATCTCCCTGGCCAAAGATCTTGAAATTAAGACCGTTGCCGAGATGATCGAGGACGAAAATATTCTGGAAACGGTCAAAGAGTTGGGGGCCGATTACGGGCAGGGCTACCATATCCAGGCGCCTGCCCGCGAGCTGCAGTAACCGCTCATCGACGAGGGAATGATCTACTGAAAAACAAAGAGCCGGTCCAATGACCGGCTCTTTGTTTTTCAAAATTGTTGGAGCTGTCGCTTCAGTATGTCGAGAACCCATTACAGGCCACCTCTTTGTTTCCTGGTGTCATGCGGACGCAATTGTCCGACGACCATCTGGTCGGGTCCGCGATTCTGGGGACTTCAAGAACCCTTCCTGCCGGGAATTGTCCGGCCATTCCCGCATTTTCAAGAAGCACGATCTTCACCGTGCGCGGACCGAGGCTTTTGAGTCGGGCCCGGGCGTGATAGCCGAAGCCGCCCGAGTTCCAGTAGGC
>CALZIC010000304.1 GCA_945787285.1 uncultured Desulfuromonadales bacterium | reverse complement strand
CGCATTGATGTCGGTGGCCGAGCTCAAAGCCAAGTATGGTCGGGACAAGTGAAACCGGTCACCGTCCGCGTCACCCATAACTTCTCGCAAAACCTCGAGTCCATTGAAGAGGTTCTGCATGAGGCTGAGGCGGCCGATATATTTGAGGCTCTTCTAGACGATCTTTTTTCCGAAGTCATTCCCGCCCTTGAATCCTTTCCCGATCTCGGTGCCGACTTTTTCCGCCATCGGGCGACATCCCACGAAGCCATGTCCCGGGCCCAACAACTCCGTCACCGACTTGGACCAGATACCAACCTACGCGAACTGATCCGCGGGGCATACCTGCTTCTTTACGCTCGCCGCAACCAGGAAATCTTCCTGCTGGCCATCAAGCATCACCGCCAACTCTCTTTTGACCTGCTTGAACACTGGCCTGATTAACCCAGATCCGCGGGACTGGGGCGGATAAAGAGTGTAAGTGCTTGGCCTGAATAAGGGTTTCAAAAAAGCTGAGGCGCACCCATCGGTTCGTCGGTGATTTTTTGATCCCTTAGGCAGGTCAATGACTTGCGCTATTTGCCGGCAAGGTCCCGCGGATTTGGGATTAAAGGAAAAAGGGACAAACTCACCGCAACCCGCTACCACCTTTATAAGAAGCTGGCCAAAATGCAAGCCGACGGCGGTAAAGGGGAGTAAGATCCTGATCCGCCCGTAACATAGAAAAGCCCCCGACGAACGCTTCGCCGGGGGCTTTTTTCATATCGAAAACCGGCTCAGTTGCCGCGGCACAGAACGTCATCGCGCACACTTTCGGCAATGCCGGCGGCTTGCTGGATGAGGGACTCCTCAACGCCGAGTTCCTGCAGGGTGGCGCCGAGGTGCTCGAGTATCGCATCAAAATGTCCGTCGTTCAGCCCCCGGTCAACCAGTTTCTGGTGAGCGGCCCGCATCCCTTTTCCGGTGTAATCGGTCGGTCCGCCAAAGGCCAGGGTGAGAAAGTTTTTCTGCATCAGGCGCTGCTTGTCCATGTCGACCCCCTTGAAAAACCCGTTCACACGGGGGTCATCGAGAACTTTCTGATAAAAGAGGTTAACCGCGGCATCGATGGCGGCTTCACCGCCGAGTTGGTCGTAGAGGGTCATGAGATCTCCAGAGTGAAGGTTAGTATCGACCAAGGATAGCATGTTTGGTCGAGCTGCACAGCTGTTTGTCCTGCGCAAGCCCCTCTGGATACCCCGCCCCCCTTGAACAATCTCAGTGTTGTCCCTTTTCCCGCGCCTTCAGCAGACGCTCGAACTTTTTTTCCATCCCGGCCACAATCTCCTGGTCGGTGGCGCCCATGTTTTTCCAGAGGAAGGCGAGCATGGCCTCGCCGTAGCAGATAGTGCAGTCGGCGCCATGATCGTCGAAGCGGCTGCCGAACATGGGCTTCTTCTTTTTGACAAAGCAGTTGAGCAGGCTCTCATGACCCATGGCGTCGCAGAAACAGTAGCAGGCGTTGATGGTCAGCACTTCCGGTTCCACAACAGCAATCATGTAACCGATCTCCACCGACTCGCTGGTAAAGACGTATTCGGGAAACTCGTGAGCGTCCCAGTCTTCATCGGGATATTTCTCATCGAGCAGGTCTGCAGCCTCCTTGGTCAATTCGCCCATCTTCAGCTTCAAAATGCGATCGAACTCCTGCTGCTGCTCATCGCTCATGGCCATGACTGAAACAGGCGCCGCCAGATGCAGGGCGAGAGCACCGACAAGGAAAAACAGGACAACACCTATCAGGGAGTTTTTCATCGACGACCTCCGGAATTTCCTGGTTAAACACATCCAAACTGCCACAAACCTACAATGCAGCTATCGATCCAATACAAAAGGGTGCTGAAATAACACCTTTTTTTCAAAACCCCTGGGGCCTGCGACACAGGACCTGTTCAATATTGCACAACCACTCCAGAATAATGCACACCCTGGCGCCCCCAGCCAGCGCTTCGCCTGAAGAACACTTCGTCCCGGTCCCGGCTTGCAGTTATAGCCGTAATTAAAAACATAATTTCCCCAAACCCTTGAATCTTGAATGGACGAGCCATAGAAAATTTCCTATTATTGAAAAATGACCTTTCCCATCCCCAATTGAGCATTTTATGCGATTTTTGGCCTGACGCTAAGGGAGCCTATGAAACCCTCGCTGAAATACTGGATTTTTCTTTTCGCCATCATCAATCTGATCTTCGGGGTCATCCTGGCCAGCGTCGCCGGCTCGTGGTTCAACCTGACCACGGAAGAACAGGTCTTTGTGGCTGGGCTGGCCCATAAAATCATCCCCTTCCCCCTGCTCGGCGCCTTTGTTCTGGTCGGTGCCATCGGCACCCTGGTGAGCCTGCTGTTTCGCCACTACATCATCCCGATTCTGCGGATGGCCGAATCGACCCAGCTGATCTCTTCGGTCAACCCCGATTACCGCATCCCCCCCAAGGGGGCCCGCGAGGTCAGGCACCTTGCCGAGGTGATCAACGATTCGGCCGATGCCTTTCAAAAGCTGCAGACCGACGTGGCGGAAAAGATCCGCTCGGCTCAGGCCGACCTCAACGAAGAACATAACCGCCTGGCCGCCCTGATGTCCGAGCTGCCCAACGGGGTACTGGTCTGCAATACCGACGGGCAGATCCTGCTCTACAACCAGCAGGCCCTGAAACTGCTGCAGCGGCCGGGGCAGGAAAAACTCAACGGTGAGAAGACCGGCGGCTGGCTCGGACTGGGTCGTTCGGTCTTTGGGGTGCTCGACCGCGACCCCATCGTGCACTCCCTTGAACTGCTGCACCGGGCGGCGGAAAAAGAACAGGCGACTCCGACCTCGGGCTTCATGACCACACTTCACGACAGCAGCTGCCTGCGGGTGATCATGGCACCGGTCATCAGCCAGCGGCGTGGCGGCAAAGAGATCTCGGGGTTCGTCCTGACCCTCGAAGACATGACCGATCACATCGAGGCCGATACCCGAAGGGATACGCTGATCCAGAACCTGACCGATCAGATGCAGGGGTCCCTGGGAGAGATCCGCCAGTCGATTTCCACCATTCTTGCCGAACCGGAATTGAAACCCGAGCAGCTCGACGGCTACCGCAAAACCATCGATCGGGCCTCTCTCTTTCTGGAGGAGCAACTGACCCAGGCCAGGCAGAACTATGCCCGCCACCTTCAGGCCTTGAGCCGGGTGGAAGACGTTTTGGCGGAGAGCCTGCTGGGCATTCTCCAGAAAAACATCCGCGAGCGCTTTGCCATCGAGGTCAGCGTTGAAGCCGACGAGGGGCTGTGGCTCAAGCTCGACAGCTACTCTCTGGTGCAGGCGGTCTCCCACCTCGCCGGTCTGCTGAAGAGCCAGAAACAGATGGGGACCTTCAAAATCAGCCTGAAAAAAACCACCCCGAACCAGGCGGCCATGATCATCCACTGGCCCAAGGCCTGCCTCGATCGCGAGTTTATCCGCGACTGGGAAGAGTCGCCCCTGATTACCGATGCCCAGGGCAAGCTACTGTGTGTCCGGGACATGGTGGCCCAGCAAGGTGGCGCCCTCTTGATTGAGACCGCCGAAGGCAAAGCGTGCCACCAAGTGCGCATCGATCTGCCGGCCGAAACGGGTGAATTACACGTTGAGGTCAGCACCCCGGCAGAGGAGCGCCCCGTCTATTACGAGTTCGACCTGTTTAACCGGCCCGGGTGGGAGGAGCTCGGCAGGCAGCCGCTGAACAAG
>CALZIC010000303.1 GCA_945787285.1 uncultured Desulfuromonadales bacterium | reverse complement strand
TGGTGGTTGGGGCCGAGAATGACGACTCGCGAAGGGATGCGAACGGCCCCCAGGGTCTGGCCGGCAATACTTCCGGAATAGATGTAGCCGGCGTGGGGGGAAATAACGGCGATCGCCTGACGGGGCTCTCCCCCGGGGAGATATTCGGCGATCGCCTTTTCGAGCTCAATCTCATCCAGGGGATAGAAGTGCCCTGCCACGGCGGGGTTTCGTCGCATAACCGCCTCCTCTGTATGGGAATGGGGCTCAGGAAGTCAGTGCCGAAACAAACATTTTCACCCCAAGAAGGATAAGCACTACAGCAAATACCGTTATCAGTCTAGCATGGCTGAAGCGCCCGGCAACCTTGACCCCGAGTCGTGCGCAGACAATGGTAAAAGGCGCGACGATAATGGCCACCAGATTGTTGACGTATCCGAGGGAAAAGGGCGGCAGAGCGGGGTTGCCCAGGCCGTAGGCGACATAAGAGATGGTGCCGACCATGGAGGAAATGACGATCAGCGCACTCGAATTGCCGACCGCGAGATGTATGGGCAGTTGGAGGAACATGACCATCAGCGGCACAGCCACCACGCCGCCGCCGATGCCGAAAAAGGACGAGAAGGCCCCTCCGACCAGCCCCACCAGGATGGTTTGCCAGGAGGGAATGTGGTTGGCCCTTTCGGGCGGGAAATGGGGGCGGAAAAAGAGCATTTTCATCGCCACGAAAATCTGCATGACTCCGAACAGACCTTTTAGCCAGGTGCCGGAAAGACCCGCGGCCAGGGTGGCGCCGAGAATAGCGCCGGCCACGCCGCCCAGGGTGAGTTTGTAGACATGATCCCACTGCACATTCCCCCGCTTGCGGTGCCCCAGGGTGCTGCTGATCGCGGTGGGAATAATGATGGCGAGGCTGGTGCCAAACGAGGAGTGGACGATGATTTCGGGATCGAACCCGGCAATCCGGAAAACCCAGAGGAACAGGGGAACCAGGATGATTCCGCCGCCGATGCCGAGCAGGCCGGCCAGAAAGCCGGCGAGGGATCCAAGCGAAATAAAGAGGAACAGAATGTGGGGGGTAAGCAGTTCCATAAAAGCTGCCTAACGGAAAAAGCCAGCCCTTTTAGGGCTGGCTTTTTCCTTATAAGTGGAGGCCCCGACCAGATTCGAACTGGTGATGGAGATTTTGCAGACCTCTGCCTTACCACTTGGCGACGGGGCCGTTGAGACGTTTTTGGTGTGCCGCTCAAGGCCCGGTATTGATACCAAATCACCCCAGGAGTGTCAAGGGGAATTTGGCAACTTTTTAACCGGAATCCTTTTTTTTAATACCGAAACGCAGGTCGTGCCACAGCTGCAGGGCTCGGTTCAGATCTTGCCCTGAACCGAACTCATCTTGCCCTGCATGGTGTGCTCTGCGCGATCCCGACGGTCGTCGATCTTGATCAGCGTCGAAACCCGTGCGGCACCCGCAGCAAACGGCGCCTCGTGCATCTTTCGAATCACCTGAAAAATTTCATCGAGATCCCCCTCGATGATCGTTCCCATCGGGGTCAGCTGGTAGTTCAATCCGCTGGCCCCAATGATCCTAACACATCCGGCGACGAATTGGGACACTCCCGGGGTGCCTGTCCCCAGCGGGGTGACGCTGATTTCAACGACAGCCATGGCGCTCCTCCTTTCGGAGTTACTTGTCGACTTTGACCAGAATCTGACGGCTTGCGGTCTGTCCGTCGCCTGAGTGGAAGAGTTCTGGAAGTCGACCCCGCCTTGTTTTCCGGCAGACGGCTCGCTCAGGTGAGGAGTGATGGTCAGAACGACTTCCCCGTCCTGCACCTGGGGACTGACCCAGAATCCGGTGGTGACGTCGTAATAGTTCACCGTTTCGAGGACCGAAAGGTTTTCACCGGCGACAACCGCTTTGAACTGGGAAAAGGGAATACGTCGGCCGGTGGTGACGAAAGCGGCTTCGCCTTCGAGTACCTTGACAAACTGCTCCGTCTGCTTTTCCGCATTGCCGATAGTGCGGGAGTAGCGCCCATTGCCGCGGAACGACGGGATGGCGCCGGAGGAAGGTGCACCGTGAGCGGCGTCGGTGGAGAGGGTCAGGGCGCCGCCGGCGGTCTCGACACCCTGCTGAGCCTTCTGACGAACAGTGACCTGAAGCACGGCCTTTTCAACGTCAAGCGTCGCAATAAGCTTTCTGGCCTTTTTCAGTTCATCCTTGGGGGCACGAAGAATGAGGCGGTCTTCGAAGGCCACCACCTTGCCGGCCTCCCCCAGAACCTCGCGAACAACCGGTGCGAGCTCAGCGGCCTGACGGTGTTTCACATAAATGATCTTGACATCCGTTTCTGCGCCAAAAGCAGAAGAGGTAACAAGGACAAGGGTTAAAACAATGTAACATAATAGTGCGCGCATTCTCATCTCCCGTAGTGCTAAGTTATCAGATTTTAATATAAAAACCCCATTTGCCGGGCGCATAATAACCGCAATAGACTCCTTTTTCAACCTTTCGATTGTATCAAAGTTTGATTTTTTTTGCCGATTTAACGTTTTTTCCGATGTTTGTTATTCATCGCCACCGTGCCCCACGACAAAAAAGGCCAGACACGGATGTCTGGCCTTTTGTTCTTAAAATGGCGGCCCCGAGACGATTCGAACGTCCGACCTTTCGCTTAGGATTCGAATGACCATACTTTTTTCATGCAATTTCATGCATATGTGCCACATTGCGGGCCTTTATTTCAAAGGTTGCCCCTCTTCACCATATATAGCCCCTTGATGGCTATATAATGGTTTAAAAAAAGAAAAACAACTATACACCCTCCATGCACCGCACGATCACCACCGTCAGATCATCTGGCTGAGGCGCGTCTTTCGGGACGATCCCGAACAAACGGTCAACCATCTCTTCACCCTAACCTGCCCCTTCCAGGAGCTTTGCAAGGGCCCCGTTGTCAAGAGCCTGCTCGGGAAGGGCATCAACAAGTCCATCACTGTACAGAACAAGGGCATCACCGGCCTCCATCGTTACCATCCCTTCCTGGTACCTTTCCAGGCAGGTCACCCCCAGAGGGAGCCCCCGCGACAGGAGCTCTACCGCCTTCCCGTCAGCTTTTCTCAGAAAAACAAAACCATGCCCGCAGTCCACAAAGGTCAGGAGACGGGCTGCCGCATCGAGTTGCGCATGGAAAAGCGTAACAAAACTTTCCGAACGGTTAAGCCCTAAAAGGAGGGGGGGGATAAATAAAAAGGCCGTCTCCAATGAAGGAAACAGCCTTTAATTTTCTGGCTCGCCAAGCCGAACGAATCTGAGATGTGGGAGGTGAAGATAGAGGATCAAAAACTCGAGTCAGGGGATACAATGAAAATTGTCCTGGAATCAGCCCCTTGCATCGATGATTTAAATTACGAAGTAGAGTTTAAGGCCTCTAAGGTGAATGAGAAAATCAGTCAAATCGGGCAATACATCTTCACTACCATGGAACGAATTACAGTGACAGAGGAGGCGAGCAAGGGGCCCCTAGAAGAACGGGACCTGTCAATCGAAGCCCGGGAAATGCCAACTGTTGGAACGCATGGACTCTACTCCCCATAAACCCGCACCTGAGCCAGCCGAACCAGCCCAAACCCTTCCCTCACCTCGGCAGCCCGAACCTTGGTAATATTCCCATTCTGCTGGGCAAGCTCGATCGATGCGGGCTTGATTTCAAATCCCAGAATGGCAATACCCTGGGCGACGCCGACCTTGCAGGTTTCCTCCTCTTTGCAGAGCTCCAGAATCTCGGCGTTTTCTCCACGGAACAGCGCGGGGCTGCATCCGGAAAGCAGGGACAGGCCGACCAGGAGTGCGAAGGTCATTTTGAGTTTCTTGATGACCGGTGCGGGATTAGTGCGTCGGGTCAACCACAGGGTCAGACCGCAGGCGATTGCGGCTATGGAGAAGGAGGTATTGGCTGTTGCGTGAGGGAACATGGTGCCGATGAGGCAGGAGATGAAAAGGAAGGAAAGGAATTTCAGGCGGCGGCTGCAGTGATCGCAGCTCTGGTCCCCGCCCGATTCGGATGTTGCCTGCTGGGCGGGAACAGCGTCTTTGAGCAGTTGGCGAATCTTTTCTTTTTTCTGATCCAGCTGACTATCTTCAGACATGGCTCCCCTCCCCTATTTTACGCTGCCAATTTGATAAGCCTGAGTACGGTGGGCTTGTCGACCTTCTTGCCTTCCTCTGCAAACATTTCATAAAGGGTGACAATCAGCTGGGCTTTTTTATCGGCCCTGAGGGTCAGCTCCCTTTCCTCAAGGATCTCTTCCACCGCCTCGATCACGGTCTGAAGCAGGGCGCTGTCCGGAAAGGCGCCTTGCGCTGCTTCAGCGGCCCTGCCCTGCCCTTGCTCTTCACCATGCACCAGCCACTGCAAATTCACGTTTTCGTTTACAGCCCATTCCAGCACCACAGGCAGAAGCGTCCCTCGTTTTTTTCGGTTGCTAAAATCAGCAGCAGAAAGGCCGAGAAGGACCGCGATATCCTTGTCGTTTTTCAGGCCTGCATGTTTTTTGATTCTATTGATCACATCATTGACTTTCACTTTTCGTTTATTTCCTTCTTGACAAAATACACGCTTCGTTTATCTTTGTCAACAACAGCAAGGCAATTGGGCAGGCGTCCTGGCACCGGTAATGACATGGCTCCTGTCCCATAAATTAGGTCAGTTTTATCAATCTTTCCCAGGGTTTTCAATGACAAAGTCAGTTTTCAACAGGCCCGTCTCAAGCCAAAGCGGTACAAAGCCAGGCTGGAACTCCTGGGCTCTCAGGAGCTTGAATACACGGAAAGACCGAGTTTGCAATGCGAGGTTCGAAGCAAGAATCCGCCGTTTTTTAACCCGGGTGCGCCGTCAGTGCGCGCCTGGGGAGAGTCAGCCCCCTGGTCAGGCCCGCCAGGGATCGCTCCCACCAATCGGGCCACCCCACTATGCCCCGGGGGGTACTCCTCCTCCCCCCGGGGAATTTTTTCGCAGGGATAACAAGGAGAGGGAACAGCTATGAACTCCTGTCTGTTGGTGAATATTCCGGGACTGGCGGCCCACCGGGAAAGGGTATCCGAGCCTCGGCCCTTTGACCGGGTGGCGGTGGAACGGATGCTGCGAAAAGCCATCGGGCTGCTGGAGTCCTATTACCCCACCGGAGCCCTGGAATGGCTGCGGGAGATGCGCCCCGAGATCATCAATTTCCTGAAGGCGTGCGAACGCGAAGTCGACGCCGCGGTGCTGACTGAGGATATGAGGCGGGTGCGCCAGGCGCTGCGCCGTTACGTGGAAGCCCACCAAAGGGCATTCAGGATCTACCAGAGCCGGGATACCCAAGGGGAGCTGCTAGTGACCCGTGCGGTTAATCGTGACCACTAATTCCGGCCCTTTTGGCCGCTGTCTTCGTTGCGCCTCCTTGACTTAACGCAAGGCTAGGCCTGCGTC